>JBGCFK010000174.1:0-13535 GCA_045106875.1 Paracoccaceae bacterium
TGGGGCCTCAGGTACCAGCCGCACATGGACAGACGGCGCATCATCACCCTCGGTCAGTTTCTCCAAGGTCGCACGCAACTTGGCCAGGATCTCCGCAGGCTCAGGCGTCTTGACGGGCAAAGCGATGCTTGGGCCGATGAAATTAGGCTCCGCTTGCGCCGCTGAGATCTCTTTCCTGAGATTGTTTAAGACAGCCAGCGCGTCTGAGGCTACCAGGGTCAAATCTGCCGAGATTGCATTCTCGGGCCTGGCAAGGAGGTCCTTCAACTCGTTGATTTTCTTCTGCAAGCTTGCCAGATCCAACTCGCCGAGGGTCACAGGAATCTGGACAGGCGGGACAGGCGGCACGGGGATGTCATCGTCGATGATGATCTCCGTCGGCACCTCGACCTTGCCATCGCCCCTGGTCACGATGTGGCGAATGTAGTCCTCCGGATGCTGGAGGTCGGTTTCCGGGGCCAGCACCTCTTCGATCAGCACTTTGACATTGACCAAACGGTCATCTGGTTCGGGATAAACTAACGGCCGCTCAACCAACGCCTTGACCACCCGGCGAAGGTCCTCCGGCGGCAAGGCGTCTAGCAGCGCACGTAGCCGGGTACTATCTAACTGTTCGCGGGTGGCGTTCTGGACAATCAGCGCCCAGCTATCGCGGTCGAACTGCCCGTCGGAGCCTTCAAGGAACCCGGGCAACATCACAGTCTGTTGCGCTGTTTTCTCAGTGTTCTCCGCTACATTGGAGATCGGTCTGGTGTTCGCTGCGACTTGGTCGATCTTACGATCTAGATCGCCAAGCTTTTCGTCTAGATTTACCAGAGTTTTGGCAAGCCTATCCAGCTGGGAGGTCGATGCCATGCTGACACGGGCGCGTTGGCAGACCGTGTGGAGATCGGTGAGATAGTCCAGGTGCAGGTGCTTGAAATCGATCTCCAATCCGCGTTCAGCAGGGGTCTTCTTCAGAGGATCGTGCTTCTTGGCTGCAAGGTGCCGAGTTTCGATCCTTTTCTTGAAGTCCTCGAACTCCGGAGGTTCTGCACAAAGATCGGAGAGTTCGGCCTGATCCGCCCCGTTCAGATTGGACGTGAGCGTGGCGCTGACGCTGCCTGAGTCGAGACTGGCATATCGGCTGTCAGGCGTTGCGCCGACTTGCGCATAGGGAATGTGCTGCTCCAAGCCTTTGATCGACTCGATCAGTCTCTCGCGCGCGACGATGGTATCATGACTGAGCGGATCATTCGGCTTGAGTTCCTTGATCGGACCGAGCCCACCGAGAAATGCCACAACAGCCACCGTGAGAGCCGAGCTCTGCACATACCCGCGGCGGCGGGACTCCACCAGATGCTTGACCCGTTCTCGTGCCCGGCCGATAGCGGCCTCGGCCTGCTCGAACTTGGGCAGTCGGGCAAGCATCGCTGCAATTTGCTCGTTCGCTGTCTTGCCGTCCTCGCCTTTCCCAAAGATATGCTGCAGCTGCTTGTTGTAGCGGGCGGCGTTCTCTCGCACCCAGTCGAGCCGGCGTAGAGCCACGCTCTCTCCAGTCTCTTCCTGCAGCTGGGTCACAGTCGTGGACAGGTTGGTGATACTCTGGGCTATGATACCGACGCTGATCGCAGGTAGGGCCCAGAGGATTTCAGCTAGCACATCCACAAAGGTCGCGTGAATGGTCGTAGATCCGGCGAGGAACGACCCCCCAGCTTCGGAGTTTGGCCCGAAGAGCATTATGCTTGCCAGGATGCTGAACGCCACAATGTCCCATACGGCAACCGCCTGGTTGTAGAAGAAGGCCCGCGCGTAGTTTCGCAGCATGACTGCGATCCAGGAAATGTCCTTTGCCTCGCGTTTCTGGTGCACGACCCGGCCCAGTCCGTAGGCGGCGAACAGCCGCAAAAGACTGAACACAAAGAAGATCCACGATAGCCACTGAATCTCCCGCTTGGACAGCCCGTAACTGTCACCCGTCAGCCAGATCAGGAACTGGTTCACATGGCTAAACGACGGCAGAATGCAGAAGAGGGCGAAAGCGGCGACCAAGATCCAGGATGTGACGTTGAAGTAAAACGAGATGGCCCGGTAGCTGTTGGCCGTGTTTCGGGCTCGCTCGGTGACTTCTTCTGTCTGGGTGCCGTCGGGACTTTCGACACTCCTGCGGCGATGCTTGTCCTCCGAATGCACATCGACAAGCTGAGGCAGGTTCCGGTCCAGCACCCGGCCAAAGCGAGAGGACAGCTCGACTAAGGCGAAGGTCGGCTCGAAAATAGTGCCCTTTCGAGTTACGAAGGTGGTGTCTCGCTCCCGCACGGTCATGGTCGCAAGGTTGGCTGTAGCCAGCATGACCTTGCTGTTCTCGTGGAGCTCCGGCTTGCGACCGACACGATACAGCGAGACGGCGGCTGGTTCGATCAGTGCTGTGTGCAGGCCATAGGCTTCGTCGTCCTTGCCGGCCTCCGGCACGATGTCCTCATCTGGCCCGCCCTCGCCCACCGCATCACGATCCACAGCAAACTTCACAAGATGCGCCATACTCAACGCAACAGCGTCCGCGATGTGGCGCTGGAGTGCATCCTCAAGATCCTGCTCGGGCGGCTCAACGATGCAGATGGCGACGAAGCCGCTATTGTCGACGGTCGCGGTCACGCCGAACCGTTTGCGGAGTTCCGGGTCAGTGACCCGCTTTTCAAGTTTCTTGAGCCAGTTCTCAAGCACCTCGAACCCCGGCAGCGCCACAATGTCCCGGAACAGCTTTTCGCGTAGGGCGCTGAGTTGTGCGGTTCCAGCAGTGCCATGGCCTTCCAGCTTGACGCTGCGTCCACTGACCTCGCCAGCAAACTCAATCAGCCGTTGCTTCATATCCGAGAAGGCATCCACCGAGAAACTGAGGCTTCGGGTGTTCGGGCCAGTATCCTCATCTGTCAGTGGAGGCTGATCTGGAGTTTGGCCACGCGGGGGATTGACGGCCCGGTGCGGCAGCGGGGTCCAGTCGAGATACCTGTGCAGGCCAGCTTGCGCAGGGGAGCCGGCGTCGGACGCTGTCATGGCGTCCTCGCCAAAGGCCGCGCCCATCTCATCCGATGACTTTCGGAGGATGGCAGAGATTGCATCCGTCAGGCGCCAGTATCGGAAGGGGGCTGCTGGGGCGAGTTCCCCAGCACGGGCCAACCGGACATGAACCTCACCATGATTGTCCATCACCACGCGCATCCCGCCGCGCACGGCCTCCGGCCAGATCACCGTGTCGAACTGCGCATCCGGGATTTTTCGCCGGGGCACTCGCTCCCCTTCGCGCAACCGACGCAGAAGCTCCGTGTTTCGGGCCAGCTCATTCTGTTCGGCATGAAAGGTTGAAATGTAAACGTTCTGGAAGACCCACCATGCTTTAGCGAGGCTATCCGTCGTGACAGTCTCAGCTATCTCATGCAAATCCATCTGCAGATCGGAGACATCGGTCGGCACAGCCTTGTCACGGATCGCGATTAACTGTTCTACATAGGTGTCATTCGTTTCGATCAGGCTGACCAGCATCTCTCGCAAATGGTTTTCCGCGACGGTCGGTATCGGCACATCGGCAATCGCGGCGAGCTCCGCAATGATAGCCTTTGCATCCGCGGGCGCGGGTGCGGGCGGCTGTGCAGTCCCTGGCTGAGTATCGGAGGCGGTCTCTGAGTTTGGGTCCTCGGATTCCTGAGCGGTAACAAGCTTTGACTGTGAAGTCTCCCGTGCCTGAATCGCCTGGAGATGCGCCTCCGAACACTCCCTCAAACGGTCCAAACGCCCGAACCCATCAACAAGCACGGCCTCCAGAGCAGCGTTCGCAGACTGGGTCTCGCTTTCCCAGGCGCGTAAGGTCGCTTCTTCTTCATCGCGAACCGCAGAGACCAGTTCTGGTGTCGTATCTGCAAAATCTGCCCTGGCACCCCATTCTGATGGTACCGATACCTGCCCGGTCAGATATCCATTACCGGCAGCTTTGGGTTGCTGGTAATGTGTGAGCGGGCGGCTTGGCAGGCGGCTGTGTTCATCCACCAAGTACTGGAAGTAGCGCTGCCAGTAGGGCCCATTCTCGGCCTTGGGACTTAACATGCGGGCGTCTTCTGGCGACACCTTTGCCTCCGGCGCAAGCGGTGTATCTCCTAGACCATTGATCTCACGGACTTTTGTCCGGTACCGATCTGTCAGAGACGAGAACGCAAGCCGGAGAGCCTCCTCGCCCTCATCCCGCTTATCTTCTGCCTGTTTGACAGTCACGCCTGCAATTGCTTGCACTGCACTGTCGACGGCCAATTTGCGCAGAACCCCCTGAGGATCTATGCCTCCAATAGCGCTCAGCGCTTGCCGAGCAATCATCTGAATGTCGAATGCCATTAAAATTTCCTCTTAAATTAGTCCCAGGATCTCCAACAGGTTCCCCCATGTCAACCATAAGAAGAATTTGGACCCGCGGCGCCCTGATAATGGCTGCCCGTCTTTTGGCACTCCATGAGCCCAAACTACTGAAGACGCGCAGATGCAATATCGCGCAGCAGCTGCGCATTTACTGTTTTCTTGAGGTCCCCTCACGCCCGCAGCGTCCAGTGCGTCGCCTCATGCGGTGGGTCGGATTGAGTGAGGCGGATCACCTCCGCCACCTTCTCATCCGCCGTCTTCGGGATACCGGGCGGGCGGGTCTTTTCTCGCAAAAGACCGGCAACACCCTCTGACATGAAACGTTCCTGCCAACGCCAGACGCAGGTCTTCGACTTCCCCGTAGTCGCCATGATTGCGCTGGTTCCGAGACCGTCGGCGCTCAGCAATACAATACGGCTCCGCCAGACATGCTTTTGGGGTGAAGAAGGCGCTGCAACGATGCCCTCAAGGCGAAGACGGTCGGATCGCGAAAGCGTAAAGTGAACTCCTGTGCGCATCCCTTGGGAATCGCACATCCCGCACAAACTGGGAATCCCAAACCGGACTCTTCCGATCCGATCAATCCACTAGAGAGCGTGATATCCATCACGGGCTGGTTCCGGGAGAGTAAGAGGTCGTACGGTCGGGCTAGACCCGATCGAACAGCCCCGGTGCCAGCTCCTCCCAGAAGGCGCAGATGGCTGTTGCGTTTAGCGCCGAGCCCCAGCCAAAGCGCTGGAAATCCGCACGATCCAGAGAGTCCTTCAATGTCGATGCAAAGGCGCGCCTGTCCGCATCCCGTTGCGTTGGCGTGCGCGCCGCCGCGGCCTCTGCCACACGGGCGAGCCGGGCCGTGCGTGCCCTGCCCTCTTCGGTCACACGCGCCTCCCGTGCAGCTTCCGCCTCCGCCCGTTCTTGCGCAGCCTCGACGGCGGCCAGAGCCTCTTCGGTTGGTGGGCAAGCGTCGGTCTCGTCTTCGGATTCTAGGATCACGTCGAAATCATCCCGGATCGCAGCCGCCAGATAGCGCGCCGGGCTCTTGACGCCCTGGCGGCCCTTCACATAGGCCAACTTCTCCTCGACCATCTCCTCACCGTGCTCGGCGATCCACTGCCGGGCCAACCGGTCTGACACGCCCATCTCGATCAGGCGCATGTAGACAGGTTGACCGCGCACGCCCTCTTCGTCCCCAATATCGAACATGGCCAGCTGCGGGTTTTCCTTGATGAGGAACCGGATGTGGCTGACGGCCCTGCCCTGCCGCCGCACTTCGGCAGTGACATGGATGTTCGAGGTTCGGTTGATCTCGGCGATGGACGGTTTGATGATCTTGGCATTCAGATGCTTGTAGGTCTCGTAATAGGCGCTGCCATCGACCCCCATCAGGCGACGAAACAGGTCGATCTCCCACCATCCGGTCGATCCTGTGCGCACAAAACGGTAGCAGTTTTCGTAAAGCGCCAGCGCATGACCCGAAGTGAACCGCCGCTGGATGTTCAGGTTGATCAGCGCAAAAACCTTCGGATCGTGCAGCTTCTCGGCCAGAGCGGGGGAGTACGCATACTCGCATACGCCGCCCTTCAGCTTGGCATAGCTCAGCATCGCCGAGACGCCCCATTCCTGGCGCCCCTGGGCATCCAGCATATCCCATTCAGCAACAGTCTCCGCCAGCGATCGTAGCGAAGCCTTGAGCGTCTCCATATCGTTCGAATTGTATCCGATCAGCATGCAGAGTGTCCGGGCGTCGATCCGGTGCGCGGGTTTGGTGGTCAGCTCGTCGTAAGCGTTCAGCAAGAGCACGTTCGAGAGCTTCCGCTGCAATAGCGTCAGCTTGCCCGAGACATGGATGGCGGCAACATGCTTTTTGACCGATGGGCGGCGCAACGGACCGGCAAGCTGGTCGTGGGGGATGTCCTCAGTGCGCATCACCATAGGCGTGTGATCCCATAGCGGTCGAACAGGGTTTCGTTAGAGATCAGGGTATGCCCATCGACCTCGGCCTGCGCGATCAGCATGCGGTCGAACGGGTCGCGGTGGTGGAGCGGCAGACGCCCTGCCCGCTCGGCATGTTCAACGGTGATGGCCAGCTCCCTGAAGCCATGCGCAGCCAGGTTGCCAGAGATATCACGGGCGATACCCTCGGCCTCTGGCAGCTTGCCCAGGTTGTGCTTGGTCGCGATCTCCCAGGCCGTCGCCGCGCTGACGAAGACCTCTGCGCCAGGGTCCTCGATCACCTCGCGGATCGGCACGGGCATGCGGACATTGCCCTGCCCCCACCAGAGGAACGCATGCGTATCGAGCAGCAGCGCCATCTAGAGCTGACCCCACTCCTTCAGGTCCTCTTCATCCGTCATGGGCGCGAAGGCCTCGTCCGGAATGTCACCGATGAGGTGCTTCATCGAGCCGAATGTCCGTTTGGGTTTCGGCGCGACGGGCACCAGCCGTGCTATGGGTTTGCCGGCGCGGGCAATCACGACCTCGCCGCCCTTCTCGACCTCGGCGATCAGGCGCGAGAGATTGGTCTTGGCGTCGTGGATGTTCACGGTGCTCATGGCGGCGCTTTTCCTCGGCGGCGGGTTGGGTTGGTACGTAAGTTAGTCCATATATTAGCTAACCACAAGTGGCGTAGGTTATGATGACCATTCAGGAACCCATGCGCAAGTCTGGCGTGGATACCTTAAGGTAAAGGCAAAAGGTACCCGTTTGCGGTGCCGTGGCCCTGATCCCGGAAAAGGGTGCCTTTGTGGCCTACGGCATCCTGTAAAGGGGTACCCTTGGGTACCATCAGCACAAGGTTTCGCTGCGAACCCTTGTGCCTAAAGCCTCCCAGCAATACGATATGTGGTCACCCCGGACTCGGATACCTCTGCCCCCGCGAATCGGTTCCGTCCGACCCGTAGACGGGTACCATTGCTCCCGTAGGCAGGTGCCCTTTGTCCTGTAACTGGGTCCATAGTTTCCGTAGTGCATTGATTTAATGAACGAATCTTTCCATAAAGCTCTTAAAGATCTGAAAGATTATAGACTCTTTGTTGTGCTGGTTTCGCAGCGAAACCTTCGTATTCTAAGAATGGTGGGCTTCCAGCACACCTACAAATCCAGGGGATTCATTTCTGTAACGGAATGTGCGATAAACGCGCTTACAGACTGCCGAACCTGTTACCTGGGAAAGACCACATTACATGAGTGACAAACCCGACCCCTCTGCGCCACCATACGTTAACCTTTCACCAGAGAAAAGCAGCGCGAAAATTGGAGACCCAGTCGAGACAAAACGATTCGCCAAAGCCGCTAGTTTCGCAGCGAAAGGGCGGGAGGATCTGGCCAAGAAAGGCTACGCTCCGGATGGCCGAAAACGGTTGCGCCGTTTTTCCACCTGGGAAATCTGCCGCTACATGCTGCCAGTCGCAGCAGCCCATTTGCGCCGCGTACTGCGTCAGAACCCTGACTTACCCCAAGGTGAAGGTCAGGGTGACACCAAATGGTTCACACTTGAAGAGGGGGTTTCGCTGCGAAACCACTTCGCAAAGGAAGGGGCCGCGAACAAGGAATACCTGCCTTATCGCCCGCCCGGTTTGCCCGCCAAGGTAGCTGCGGTTGCAAATTTCAAAGGCGGCGTTGGCAAGACTTCGACCGCAGCGCATCTGGCCATGTCTGCTGCGCTGGACGGTTACAAGGTGTTGGTGATTGATCTCGATAGCCAGGGTTCCATGACTTCGATCATGGGTGCTCGGATCGAGGATGAATGGCAAACAGTCTATCCCCTGCTGGCCAAGGATTTCGCGCGTCACCGTGCTGCTGAGAACAAGGTCAGGGAGGCGCGGGGCGAAGCCACCCTGCCCTTCGACGAGACATTGCTCGAGGCTCAGAAAGTCTCCGCCGAAGATGTCATTCAGAAAACCCACTGGCCCAATATCGATTTAATAGGCGCGCAGCTGAACCTCTATTGGGCAGAGTTCCAGATCCCGGTTTGGCGGATGGGCGAACGTAGTTGGCCGCTGTGGGATGGGCTGTCTAACTTCCTCGAACAAGAGGGTTTGCTGAATCAATACGACGTGGTGTTGCTCGATACCCCCCCTGCCCTTGGTTACCTCACCATCAATGCGCTGGCCGCCGCCGATATCTTACTGGTGCCGCTTGGCGCGTCCTTCCTGGAATTCGACTCAACAGGCCGCTTCTTCGATATGCTCTATTCGACTTTCGCCTCCATTGAGGAAGGCGAGAACGCCGCACGTCGTGCCGCTGGTCTGCCTGAAACACGCTTCGAATGGGACGTCGTTCGTACGATCATTACACGCTACGACGCGGGCCAACAGGCGGATATGGCAAACGCAATCCAGGCCTATTTCGGTGACTTTATGAACGCCTACCGTCAGGAATTCACGGCCATGGTCGGGCAAGCCGGAGAACAGGTGTCGGGTATCTACGAAGCCGATTACCGAGAATTCAACCGTGAAACCTATGTCCGGGGGCGTGAAGCCTTTGATCGGACCTATGCCGAGTTCAAGGAAATCTTGCTCGGTTGCTGGTGGCGCGACGCGCAAGAGGCAAGACAGGAGGCGGAAGATGGCCAGGCGTAGACGGGTGGATACCCCTTCAGCTGAAGAACTGAAGACAATTGAAGAAGGTTTCGCAGCGAAACCTGTGATTGGAATGAAGCCCCCGATTGCTCAGGTTGCAGCCGAGGCTGCGGCGCTAGCCCAACCGGTGGCGCCAGAAGACCGGGCGGACGCGGAACGTTTTCGCGCCGCGCAGGCCGAGGGGCGCGTCATTCTGGACTTGCCCTCAGGAGATATTCAGGTCGACGAGCTGACACGCGATCGCGCGGTGATTGATGCTGAAGCAATGGCTGAACTGAAGGCCTCGATTTCAGCGCATGGTCAACGTCATCCAATCGATGTCGTCCAATTGGAGGAAGGCGGATACGGCCTTCTGTCCGGCTATCGGCGGCTTAAGGCCATCACGGATCTGCACGGACCCGAGGCGCTGGTTCGCGCAATGCTACGTGCACCAAAGGACTTGACTGAAGCCTACGTGGCGATGGTCGAGGAAAACGAGATCCGCGACAATCTCAGCCATTACGAACGCGGGCGCATCGCGGTCTTGGCGGCGGGGCAGGGGGTGTTCCAGAATTCGACCGTAGCCGTCCAGTTTCTGTTCGCAGCGGCTTCCAAGAGCAAACGGTCCAAGATCAGGTCCTTCGCGATGATCCATGAAGAATTGGGTGATCTGCTGAACTTTCCAGAAGCCATCACCGAACGTGCGGGGTTGCGGTTAGCAGCGGCATTGAGGCTGGGGCAAGGGGGTGCCTTGCGTGATGCTCTCGCAAATGCGTCACCGGCGAATGCAGCTGCCGAATGGCGAATTCTGGCACTGGCGTTGGATCAGGCGTCCGGTTTGGCGAAGCCGGAAGCGAAGGCCAAGAACGTCTCCCAAGCAAAGTTGAAACGCCGAGTTTTGGGAGAGACCGGGGAGCTGGCCAACGGCGTCACCATGGTCTCCGAGCGTGACGTGTATGGGTATTCTATCCGCCTAGATGGCCCACATGTGGACGAAGAATTCGTCGAGACGGTTCTGCGTACCGTCCACGGTGTCCTAAACGAAGTGTAGGTTTCGCTGCGAAACCTACACTTCGTTCTGGTTGCATCGGCTCCACAATTCCACCTGTTTGTGCATCTTAGAGTCTGCAGGCCCCTGCATCATAGAGGGCGGACTGGGTTTTTGGCCTGCGCATTCTTCAGCGAATCTTTCAGTCCTCCAACAGGTCCGTTGCCGGGTTATCCGTGATCTCGACATCATCGTAGTAGGCCATAGCCTGTTTGACGGATCGGTGCAGCGAGAGGCGCATGGCGGCCTGAATGGGGGCACCGTCCAGCGCGGCCTGGGTCAGGAACCCGGCGCGCAGCCCGTGTGGCGATGCAAAATCGGCGGGATACCCCGCCTGCACCAGCCGCGTCTTCAGCACATGCCGGACCCCATCGGGCGAAAGTCGCCGGGCCAGCGGGCGGTCGCCCTTCGACACAGCCCGAAACAGCGGCCCGTCCTCGATACAGGCCTCTCGGATCCATACCGCCAGAATGCGCGCAGCGCGCCCCTTAAGTACCAGTTTCGGCGTGTCGCCCGTGGCGGTGGTCTTGGTTTCGATCAGATGCAGCCAGATCAGGCCCCGCTCCTCAAACTCGGAAAGGTCGATATCCTCGCGCATCAGCGCCGACAGTTCCGACCGCCTGCGCCCTCCGGAGGCCCAGGCCAGCGTCAGTAGCGCCTGATCGCGAAGCCCGCGCAGGTCGGCGCCGCAGATCGAGAGCAGATCCTCCAGCACGTCCCGCGTGACCGGATGCGCGGATTTGCGGCCTGGTCGGTGCCGCACGGCGCGGCGCGCCTTTTGCCGGGCCGCACGCACCAACGGCGCATCGAACGGATTGTCGAGATTGCGCATCCGGTGAAAAGCCCGCCACGACGCGATCCTCCGGTCGAGCGTTGCCGGGGCAGGGGCCTTGAGCGACTTGCGCAGGCCCGCTGCGATCAGCGCCTCACCCGCAAGCCAGGCAGGGTCATCGGTGGGCGCCTCGGACAGATCGCGCGCATGATCGAGGACGAAGCGCAGCGCAACATCCTCGGTTTCGGGCCACGCTAACGCCCGCTGGTAAACAAACCGCTTCCAAGCCTGGATGTAGACCAGATCCCGCTCATAGGCGCGCAGGGTGTTGGCGGGCGTGCCGCGGACAAAAAGCTCCTCAAGCTCCGCGACAAGATCGGCAGGGACGGAAGCGGGCAGGGCGGCGGGCGGTAGGATGGGGTCTTGATCTGGCATGTCAGATAAACTAAGTTGAATAGACTAAGCGGGAGCGCGCCATGAAAACCGTCAACATGCACGAAGCCAAAACCCACTTGTCAAAACTGGTGGACGAGGCCGTCGATGGCGAGCCGTTCGTCATTGCTAAGGCCGGAAAACCGCTGGTGAAGGTCGTGAAAATCGCAGCGGCCGCGCCCAAGCGTATCGGCTTTTTGGAGGGCGCGTACACGATCCCCCATGACTTCGACACGATGTTTGAGGACGAGATCGAGAAGATGTTCGAGACCTCCACGATCGAGCCCGTCCGCGAGTGAACCTGCTGATAGACACCCATTTGCTGCTCTGGTCCGCCTTCGAGCCGGGGCGGCTCGGCCCAAAAGCGCGGGGCCTGCTGGAGGATCCGGACAATACCCTCTGGTTTAGCGCTGCCAGCATTTGGGAGGTGGCAATCAAGCGCTCGCAGGACCGCGCGGACTTCAGGGTCGAGCCGTCCGTACTGCGGGCAGGTCTGCTCGCGAACGGGTATTCCGAGCTTCCGATCGATGGGCGGCACTGTTTGTCGTTGGTCTCGCTTCCGCGGTTGCACGGCGACCCGTTTGACCGGTTGCTGTTGGCGCAGGCGATCTCTGAAGGTCTGGTGCTGCTGACATCGGACAAGCGCCTCGCCAGCTATCAGGGACCGGTCGAGCTGGTGTGACACGGGCATCTGCCGCGCTGGATGTGCTGCCTGAGTACGCATTCGTCGCTGAGCATGGCCGATTTTCAGGATGATTTCAATAGGCGTGATAAGGGGTCCTTATCGTGAGTAAAAGGGACATAGCCAACAACCGCCAGTAGCGATGGTTTATTCCTGAAAACCATCGTATGGTGCGGAGCGCACGGAATACACATTGTTAAAACCCGGTCCCATGACACCACGTCGGCCCCTCAAAACTACCGATCACCCTCCGGACGGCGATCCCGACTGGGCACCGGACTTGCCCTCGATCTGGGACGTGGCCGATGACGAGGAAGACGACAGCTCCGACCGGTTGCTGCCCGAGGACGATCCCTTCGCGCCGCCCATTCCCATGGCCGCGCGCCGCCCGGATTGGCACACGCCCGAAGCATGGATCACGGCGGAACGCGGGGCAGGGAGGGCACTGGCCGCGGCGGCAGAAGCGGTGGCGCGGCTTGATGAACGCCTGCGCCGGGCGCCCGAGGCAACCCGTCTGGCCTGGCAGGAACGCCTCGCGCTCACGGATGTCTCGACGCTTCTCTGGGCCGAGGGGGTCCGCCTGCGCCCAGAAACCCTTGCGCTGGCAGATGCCGATCGGCTGGGCCGCACCGAGGACGAGGATCAGGTGATCGCGCGGGCGCTCTGGGCCCGGCGGCGGCTGATGGGGCAGGGCGCTTTGCCCGAACACGCGCAGGACGTAGCAGCGTTTCTGGGCCGGATCCCACGCGCCGACGCCCCCGAATGGCAGGATTTGCCCGAGGCAATGATCCCCGTGGGTCCCGATCCTGCCGCAGAGGCCGCGTGGTGCCAGGCCATGTCGGCGCTGGCTGATGCCCATGCTCTGACCCGCAGTGCGGCGGCGTTCCACCTTTGGCGCGGTGTGGGCCTGTCGGACCCGGGCGCATGGCTCGAGCCCGGTGTGGCGGCGGCCCGGATCGCGGTTTTGGACGCGCGTCGGGGTCTGACGGCGGCCCCGCTGTTGGCCGGATCCGAGCGCACCCGGGCCGGAACTGGCGGGGCAATGGAGCGGCTGGGGACTTGGCTTGCCGGACTGACCCGCGCGGCGGACCACGCGCAGATGACTCTTGATAGGATCGAGGCGTGGCAGGCACGCGCTCAGGCCACGGCGTCGAGCCTGAAAGGCAAGGGCGCCGTGGCATTGATCGAATTGCTGGCCGCCCGCCCCATTGTTTCTGCGAAAGATGTCGCCCAAGCGCTGGACCTGTCCGCAGTGCAGGCCCGCACATTGCTGAACAGGCTTCATGCCCTCGGCCTGACGCACGAGCTGACCGGCCATTCAAGGTTCAGATTCTGGACAGCACAGAGTTGAGTTCAGAGTCCAGGATGTTGGGGATCGTTGCATTAACAGCGTGATCTTTGGTTAGGATCCACCTTGTTGCACGGGTCGCCGATATCGGCCAGGTAGAGCCCCTTGGTATCCCGAAGGTAGCGCCCTATGCCGCATAAATTCAACGCCGATCGGCGAAGCAAGTTTCCCCGGGCGAAGTACGCGGTGACCAATTGGCCAGAGTACAACGAGGCTCTGCGGGCTCGTGGCGATCTGACCATCTGGTTTGAGCAAGGCGCCTCGGGGAGATGGTCGGCGCCGAAACGAACAACCCGCGGTGGTCAGCCGAAATA
>JBGCFK010000175.1:0-7723 GCA_045106875.1 Paracoccaceae bacterium
AGCATATAAGGCACGCTTGCCGCCGAGGCGAGTCCTTGAAATTTCCGCCAGAACACCGTCGCCAAAACGCTCGACCAGTTCCTTGCGATCTATCTGTAGATCCGGGGCATCGCCATCTTCGCCCAGCACCTTCTGATTTGCCAACGCCTCAATCAGCCGATACTCGCGACGCGCGTTCGTCGATGCCTCGACCTCTTCACGGACGGCTTTCTTTTCAGCCTTGAACCAAGCCTCTTTTTCACGACGAACCTTGTCCATCGTTTTCTTGAGCAGCTTCTGGCTGGCTTCCTCTGCCGACCGACGTGCCATGCGCTGGTATGGCTTGAAATCAGCTTCCGACATGCCCGCGACTTTTGCATCAGAGAACAGCGGACGCATTGCCTGATCTTCGCGTGCCGCCGCAATTTCCTGATCAGTCGCCAGCATCCGGTCCATGACTTCACGGATTTCCGGCGTCAGCTTTACGTTCAGACCCAGTGCCGATTTGTAGATCCGGGTTAACCATGCCTTGAAGCGAGAAAACGCATCAGCCAGTTCCAGCGATGGCGCTTTGCCATCCATCAGGTACGCTTCGAAACCGCGCGCCCACTTTTCTTGCGCTTCCACGCTGTATGCGCCCTCAGAATGACCGAGGAACGCGTTGATTGCCTTCAGGTCGTCAACCATAGCCTGCGGGGCGTCATCGCGTTCAGTGAGCGTTCTGAACGCCTCAAGGAAGTAATGGCCGCTTTCATGCAGGACCGTGCTTAGATCAGCGCCTTCGAATAGCTTGATGACGCTTTCGCCGGATTCGATGCCAGCAGCAGGGAATGTGATCTGGCCGCGTGGCGCAGCGTCGTCTTGGAAAAACGCGCTGCCCTTCATTGCAGATTTAAGAGCACCCGGCGCAAGGATGTCATAACCTTCAAAAACAGCTTGGTCAGCCGCCGCCATTTTCGTTTTGTGTTCCGTATGGCCCAGAAATCCATTGTCGTTAAAATACGTAACCCGCCAATTATGATCTTTGTCTTGGGATTTTGTAATAGCTGCGCTGAGATTCGAACCGCCTCCATTTTTTAGTTCAACCCCACCATCGTGTGATGCGATTGCTTCGACTAAATCACGACGGGATTCTGATAATACCTTCATTTGCGCAAACGCAGCTTTCGCATCACCTTTGCCATGATCCAAAGCATTCATCAGATCATCAAATTTCGCGCGCTCATCCCGAACAATTCTTGCTTCGCCGTCTTGATACAGGATGCGCGGGTCTTCCGGGTCGAACGTGCCGCGATTGTGGACGGATTTAATGTTGGTATTGAATTCATCAAACACTTGAATGTGCGCAATCCCAGGTTCGATGTCCATGTTGTTGAACCGCTGATCAGCAGCTTTCAAAATGATAGCATCAAACCCTAATTCCTTGATGACTTGGGCGATCACATGGTTAGATATGATATCGTCCGTCTCTGCGTCTTCGACGTACTGAAACGCTTCAGCGCCGCGCATTTGCGCCTCAAGGGCGGAATGATTCGATCCTTCGATATCGAGATCTGCAACCGCCGAAAACAACTCTTGCGCGTCAAGCTCATTATCCATCGCAACAGCTTCAACTGCATCGAATAGTTCACTTGGCGTCTCGCTTTCAATTTCCCATCGCGCTTCATCGATCTGATCTTCATAGTCATCTCGATTAGATTCGATCTCTTCGACCGAAACGCCTTCATTGTTCGCAGTTCGTTCAAGCGCATCACGGTCCAAGGCTTCCATGTCTCGGAACTCAATGAAGGGCGATTGATCGCCGCCAACAACGAAGGGCCTCTCAGAACGAACATAAACTTCCAAAAGATTCTGATTGCCACCAGACAGCGACCGCCGCGCTATCGCGCGCGCAACGTCCATCGTATCTTCGGACCATTCCGCATCGGTGATGTTCCAGAATTCTCTGGCGGCATCGACGCCATCGGCGTCGATTGCGTCTTGAATCTCGTCGGCAAGCGGCTCCGCTTTTCGCTCAATACGGCCAGTCAGGTCAGGCCCTTCGCCAGAATAGTTTGCGTCTGCGTCCGCATCACTGGTGGAGAAATAATTGACCGCCCCGAAATGACCTTCTTTTGCGCCCTTCACAGACGCATCGAATTTCTCAAAATCATGTGTCGTGCCATGGAACGCACGCATCACAAACGGGCCATCGCCACGGAAGTCAAAGTCGTTCACATCTTCCGGCTGAATTATCGAGTAGTTCTCGCCAGCCCAAGCATCGAAAGCAGTTGTCCCAACTTCGGGCGCGACTTGGAATAAGGTCTCCCCGCCTTCCTGCAGCGCCGCGATGATCTCGTCATTGCTCAGCGCGTCGATATCCAGGCCGCTCCGGTCCAGTTCTTCTTGCAATTCGGCCAGTGACGTATCGACTTCAACATCGTTCACGTTTGGAACAGCAACGCCTTCCGTGATTTCCCGGTTGAGCGCGTCCATAAACACGTCAGCCAACGGCACATCATCAGCGCTGCCCTGATAACCCTGCTGCAATCTCCCTTGCAGTTCGGGGAAGTATCCCGCCTCCAGTGCGGCCAATGCGACCCCATCAAACGACGTTGGACTATCAGCGCCACCAAGCATATCTGGCGTCTGATCCGCTGCATAGAAGCCCTCCGGCATATCGCCAAATTCGTTGTCAATCCCGGAGATACCACCGCGCGCAATCACAAATTCGGTTAACCCCCCCTGTTTCCCGGACGGCTTTGGCACGCCCTTCTTGCGCAGTGTGTTCAGTGCAATATCGAGACCACCACGCCTGCGGGCTTCTGGCGAGGCAGGCCCTTCGATCCGAACGCCCATCTGACGCGCAAGGTCAAGCGGGTCCTCGCCGTATCGCTCACCCATCGTGCGGAAGAACGCGCCCCAGACTTGGCTTTCACGATCCGCCACATCAGGAGACCGACCAGCCGCGCGAAGCTGTGAGAAGATCGCATCCTGCACCTGAACGTCACCAGCCCGCGCCTCAAGGTCCGCATTTGCATCGGCCTGCGCTTGATCGAAAGCGGCCTGCATTTCTTCGTTCCAGGATTCATTGAAGCGGCCAGCTTCCGAAAGCGACATCTCACCTTCATTCAGCGTTGCGTTCTCATGGAACCACGGAGCCATGTCGGACCCGGAAATCTGCCTTGCGTAGATCGACGCCGGGATCTGCACGCTACCGCCTGCAACCAGCGCTTCGTTGAATGCATCCGCCCCAATGCCCAGCGCATCAGCCGGAACCGAACCTTGAAAAAACGTGTTCAGATCGTCTGCATTCACGCTTAGGTCAACATCAGCAAGCCCGGTGCTGTCGATGAATTGCCGGAACCGTTCGGGCGCACGTTCGCGCACCTTGGAGTCCGCAACCACCTTGTCAATGTCCTGAAGGCTGGTAGCAGTTTGACCTGATGCCTTCGATGCTCGCGCATCACGGATTGCTGTTCTTGTGACGCCAACCCCTGCTGGCACCGTGCCAAGAATGCCACCGACTGCCGCCGCCATTCCTACGCCGTCAAACGCGCCACGTTCAGGGTCATATAGCTGGATCGCAGTTAGATTCTCCATTGTCGTTTGGATTGCTTCCTGCGCAGCCTCTTCAGCACCGGATTTCACCAGCTTGCCGAGAACCTGGACGACGCGCCCACGCAAGTCTGGCACAAATTTTTCAAGCGGCTCAATTGCCCGCATCAGCGGGATAATGTCGGTTGTGCCGATCAGCGCGCCGAAGCCAGCCGCTTGCAGTGCGGTTTCTTCATCAGCGCCACTGGCAACCGCATCCTCGTACTGCCCGACCGCGCCCATTGATGCAGTCTGAACCGTCGTAGCAGTGCCGCCAGTCACCAGAGCAGTGCCTAGAATGCCAAGTAGCTGACCAGCACCTGTTGCAAGCGCAGATGTGAAATCGCCATCACGGGCCGGGTCTGGCGCTCCTACAGCATCCTCAACAGATTGGTCTATCCGTTCACCAAAGGCGAAGTCTGGCATTTGCTCGATTGGCGTTTCCGCAACCGTCCGCGCCATGCCCTGCTGGAAACTCGCCTGCATGATCTCCTGGTCAATGCCAGCCAGTTCCGCATCGTAACCTGAAACGTCATTGCCTTGGCGTTCTTCGTCGTCGCGCGCTTCTTGAACAGCAACGCGTTGCCTGCGAAGATCAGCGATGCGACCTTCCGCGCCGGGAACAGTTCCTTCAGCGATAGCTTGGCGCAAAAGATCCGTGCCCTTCGGGATTGCCGTGACAGATTCAACCGCGCCTTGTGAGAAACGCTGCCCCTTATCGCGCCATGCCCGCCCAGCCCGTTCAAGCCATGACAGGCCGCTTAGATCATCCGATGCGATTGCCGCGTTGTCGGGATCGTTCAGCCATTCAGGAAGCGCCGACAAACCGCGCAGTTGCTGCGTTGCCTGCTTCTCTTGCGCCTCAAGGAAATACGGTTCCGGGTCAGCCTCGACCATCTCGCGCGGAATGCCGTTTTCAGTAGCAAGGCGCAGATGATCCGCAGCTTGATCAGGGTTGCCCGAAAGGTCCGGCGCTTGCGGCTCGCGGAGAAAAGACGGAAGGTCAGTCATTCCGCCACCATCGACATGATTTGATAGATTTGCGGCTCGTAGCCGTTCTCTTTGCGGAACAGCTTGGCTGCGATTGCGATTTCCTGAACCGTGATTTTCCGACCGTCCACTTCAATGACAGCAGAACCTTGCTGGAGAGCGGTCAAGTCTTCTGCCGTGATCTGATAGGCGAACTTGTCATCACCGTCAAACAGCCCTGAGAACCCGCCACTATCAACATGGAATTCAGTCAGCATCCCGCGCGCAATGTCTTGGCTTTCAGCAGCACTCGGATCGCGGCCTGTGCGCGCACGAAACTGCCTTGCAGCTTCCAGATGCGCAGGCTCGAAATCAGCATACTTATCAGCATTCTTTCCAACCGGGCCAAGCAAAGAGCGCGTTATTGGTTGCGCTGCAGATCGTAGCGATGCTGGCGTCAACTCCACATCGACTGTTCCGCCTGGATCTCGGTAGGTCGTAGTCATATGCTTCGCAACATCCATAACCAACGAGCGAGGCATCGTTTTCCCTGGGTTCTCAGATTCCCACTGGTCCACGGTGCGAATAACTTGGCTTTCCAAGCGCGCATATTCTTGAGATTGCTTAGAACCAGCATCACCTTTTGAAATTCCCGCCGCCTCGAACACCCGACGTGCAGGGCCAAGCATACTATCAATGGAACGCTCTTTTACCGAAGTGCTCTTTTCCGCGACCTGAAGATCAACCATGCGCTTGAAGTCCGCGTCCGATAAGCGGTCTCGGTATCCACGCAGATCCGTTGCGAGAAATTCATCCCTAGGCAGGTTCCGCAATTCAAGGTAAGCCTCATTATCGGTCTTGATTGGTCGCCCGGTCTGCTTGGCAAGATGATATGCTTCAGCCGCCGCTACATCAGCGCGCCCAGCTTCCAGCCGCATTTCGGCTGGTGCTTCAGCAGGATCGCCACCTTGCTCGACAAATTCCCAGAGGCCGTCTTGCGCTTCCCGCTTCTGTCGAGTCTCAGCCGCATTCTGGATTTGCTGCATCTTCGCCAACTCAGAAAGCGCCGCATCGCGAACAACCGGATCTTTGATCTGCATCGCTTGCGCGAAGCGGTCGTCTGATACAACAGCCGCTTCCGGCATCCTCTTCAGAACAGAAGGAACGTATTCACGCGTTTCCTTGTAGGGTATTTTAGACACAAATTCGCTGATTGATATCTCAGCTGTGCGCGGATCACCAAATCGTTCGATCCAGCCATCAACCGCGCCAGGGCCAGCGTTGTACGCGGCCAGCGCCAACTCAGGAATACCACCGTAACGTTTTAGCTGTTGCGTCAGATATTGCGTTCCCATCCGAACGTTTTGCTCAGGATTCGCCTTCAGCCACTGCTTGACTTGCGCATCACTCATAGACGCGACGCCAGCGATGCCCATTTGAGACGCAAGGTCTCTTGCTGTTGCTGGCATAATCTGCATCAAGCCAGATGCCCCTACAGGGCTTTCTGCAGTGGCCTTGCCGCCGCTTTCCTGAGAAATTACCGCCTGCTGCAGCGATACTGCGACTTCCGCAGCCGCTCCCGTCAAGCTTGCAGCACCTTGCCCTTGTGCCCATTGGCGACCTTGCTGGAGTTTCGATTCTTTGCCTACAACCTCTTCGATATAGGCAAAGTCACCCGCAGTCAGTCGTTCCTGATTGCGTTGTGCGTAGGCCAAAGCCGCAGATGGGTCATCCTGCGCACGCCGAAAGATGACAGCCTTCAGGGTCGTGGAAGTGTATGCTTGTTCTGCGGCGATCCTTTGGTCACTGGACCAGCCAAGCCGTTCGGCCCGATTGCGGATTTCACCCACACCAAGCAGCAGATGGCCGTTGATTTCGCCTTCATCAGAGAACGCCGCCAAAGCATCGTCAGCGGATGCCGAAACCCGTGCCTGCGATGCCCCATCAAGCCAAGCAGTCCGCTCATTGTTTTGATGAACCGCCATCTTTTGAAATGCGCTGTCCACACGCCGTGAGATTGCTGGTTCCAGTCGAGCGCGCATACTTTGAGAAAGATCCTTCAATGCGTCTTCTTTGACGCCATTGATTTCCTGCTGCGTGGCCCCATACCCCGTCACCGCATTGTTCTGGCGCTGTCCAAGGTATCCAGTTTCAGGCGCGTAGAGAATTTCGCGTATCCGCTTTGATACTTCGACATCCTTGATCGCGGCCTGCGCTGCTTCTTGTTCTTGCGCGCGAATATCGAAGTCGTTCGCAACTTGGCGCGCATCGCTGGCGACACCGCGCAGATCATTGGCGACCGCACCCATGGCATCAGCCATCTGCCCACCACGCGCACGAACAACCTCTGTGCGCGCCCTTGGTACAGGCCGGGGCGAATATGCTTCTGGAATTCTAGCCATCAGGCATATTTCGAATACATGGACGCGCCACTGCTGGCGAGCGTGCTGCCTGCACGGAATATCCCTGACTTGAACGCAATGTTACCGGCCTGCTTGGCCCTCGCCCCTTCACCCCGGCGGACCGCAGCAGATGTGCGGGCGTTGCGGGCACGGACGTTACCATCGTGAAGCGCAGTCAGGCGGCGATATTCGGCTTCTTCTTCAAGCTCTGCCTCAAGGTCAAAATCCCGGCCACCGCCAGAAGCACCACCTGCAGCACGAGCGCGCGATAGCACCAATTCACGTTGCCTGCGGTTTTCAGCGACTTCCTGACTTGCAATAGCGCGTTCTTCCTCGGCTCTGTCATCAAGTTGAGACGCTTCGAAATTCAGAGCCTCTTGCTCCGCCTCGCCCTTGGCTTTCGCCGCAGACGCAGCCAGAACGCTTGTCCCGATTGTCGCGGCAGTTGAAATCGCCAGCGCAATCGTTGGACCGGAAATTACACCGAAGTCTGCCATCTGTAGACCTCCCCCAAATCACCAGTCCCGATGTGAGACCAGCCGAGGCGCTCAAGAAACGCGCATGAGTTTTCTTCATCAGGAGACGCCACGCAGATTGCTGGCAAACCAGTGCGCCGAAACGACGCCATGAAGTCGCGGGATGCCCGCATGATTGTGATAGGAAATTCGCGCATTTTCTCTGTCATCGTAGAGAACACCATAACGAATTCGCCGTGCATGTAGTGACCAGCCATGCCGATCACTTCGCCGTCCAGATCCGCCACCCAGGCCCGCATACTTACGGGCGGAGCACGATCA
>JBGCFK010000176.1:0-10902 GCA_045106875.1 Paracoccaceae bacterium
GCGAACGCTCGCCTTACGACACGCATTTTCAGGGACCGAAATCATGACCCACGAGCTTACAGGGCGTCACGTGCTGGCCATCGCATGCGCAGCCTTTGCGATCATCATAGCCGCCAATATGACGATGTTGTTTGCTGCAACCGGGACTTTCCCCGGACTTGTTGTGAAGAACGCATACGTTGCCAGCCAGGGGTGGAACGCCCGCACGTCGGCACAGCAGGCATTGGGCTGGAAGGCAGATATTGCATATGTCGACGGCGCAGTGCGGTTGTCACTGACAGATCGGGCCGGCGCACCTGTCGAGACCAATCTGGCCGTGACCATTGGGCGCCCAACCACGGACAGCGATGACAAGCGCCGCACGGTTCGGGTGCAGGGTGGCGTTGTGATTGTTCCCATTCAACTTGCGCCCGGCACCTGGCGAATTGATGTCCTGACAAGTGACGGGGGCTATCGGCGCAGTGCCCGGATCCAGATCCCCGGAGGTTCCTGATGCCTCTCGACGGACCGCCAGAGGTGATCAAGATCAACTTGCTAATCCCCGGCATGACCTGTGCAGGTTGCATGACGAAGGTCGAACGTTGCCTTGTTGAGACCACCGGCGTGCTGAGGGCACGGGCGAATCTGACCCGGCACATGGTAACGGCGCGGTTCGATCCGCGGTTGAGTGATACGGACATGCTGGTGGCAGCGCTGACGGCAGAAGGTTTTGCAGCACGCCCTGTCGATGCAGCTCTCATCGGTCAATCCCAGGACCGGACTGGCCGAGATCTGCTCCTGCGCCTTGGCGTGGCTGGCTTTGCCGCCATGAATGTCATGCTGCTTTCTATTTCGGTCTGGTCCGGCGCGGATGACGCCATGCGGGACCTGTTGCATTGGGTATCGGCGCTGATTGCGCTTCCTGCCATCGCCTATGCCGGCATGCCGTTCTATCGAAGCGCGGGGCGCGCACTGTCCGCCCGTCGGCTGAACATGGATGTCCCGATTTCACTTGCGGTCCTGCTGGCGGCAGGAAACTCGGTTGCCGAGACCCTTCAGGGCGGCGCGCACGCATATTTCGATGCGGGTATCATGCTGCTGTTCTTCCTGCTGATCGGACGGTATCTCGAGCACAGGACACGTGCACAGGCGCGCTCAGCCGCAGCAGAGCTGATGGCCATGACCGGTCGAACGGCGCTGCGCATCCTCTCCGACGGCAGCCGAGAAATGATCGCAGTCGACAAGATCAGACCCGGCATGAAGCTCGAGATCGCCGCAGGCGAGCGTATCCCAGCAGATGGCAAGATCACTGAAGGTATGACCGAAATCGATCGCGCGTTGGTTACCGGCGAAAGCCGCCCGGAGCCTGTGAAGCGAGGTGATCCGGTCCACGCGGGCATGTTGAACCTCACAGGTGCTGTGCAGGTCGCGATCTCAGCGTCTGGCGATGATACGTTGCTGGCAGAGATCGCGCGCATGGTCGACGCGGCCGAACGGGGCAGGGGGCGCTATGATCGCATCGCTGATCGGGCTGCGCGCATCTACGCTCCGCTGGTGCATATTCTGGCTTTGGCGGCCTTTGTCGGCTGGATGCTTGTTGCTGCTGACGCACGTCTGGCCTTGCAGATAGCTGTGGCCGTCCTGATCGTAACATGCCCCTGCGCGCTGGCCCTTGCAGTACCGACCGTCCATACCGCCACAAGTGCACGGCTGTTCCGGCAGGGGATCTTCCTGAAGGACGGAGCCGAGCTCGAAAGGCTGGCCGAGGCCGATATGGTCGGCTTCGACAAGACCGGCACCCTGACCGATGGTATGCCCAGGATCTCACAGGGGCCGACGGTCGGAGATGCAGCCTGGTCCGTCGCCGCGGCCTTGGCGCAGCAATCACGGCACCCGTACTCGCAGGCAATCGCACAAGAAGCCCACCGCATGGGCATAGCGCCCGCGAACATCAAGGATGTCTGCGAGACCCCTGGGATTGGTGTTGAGGGCATGATGGATGGGCAGAGTGTGCAACTGGGGCGCCCGGCAAACGGGTCATCAGACGAGACTGGTGTTCTGCTGACACTCCCCGATCGGTCCGTGTCGTTTACATTCGCCGAGACACTCCGCCCCGGCGCAGTCGAGACCTGCGCCGCTTTGCGCGCCAAGGGTTTGGATCTGGCCATTCTGTCCGGTGATGCGCACGTGTCAGTCCATCGCATCGCGGGCCAACTTGCCGTCGAGACGAAAGTCGCTCAGATGATGCCAGGCGAGAAGCTGGAATGGTTGAAAGCGCGACGCGCCGAGGGCCGCAAAGTTCTGATGGTTGGCGATGGCTTGAACGATGCTCCTGCGCTTGCGGCGGCACATGCATCAGTGTCCCCGGCCTCGGCGGTAGATGTGGCCAAAACCGCAGCAGGGCTTGTTTTCACGGGGGCTTCGCTGAATGCCGTGAACGCCGCGCATTCTGCTGCACTGGTCTCGCGCCAGAGGACGTTTCAGAGCTTTGGCATAGCTGTCGCCTACAACATCATAGCCGTGCCACTGGCGATGGCTGGATTTGTCACGCCTTTGTTTGCTGCGCTGGCGATGTCCGGCTCGTCGATCCTTGTGATCCTGAACGCCCTGCGCAAGGGGAGGGCGGCATGACAATTCTTGGAATGCTGATCCCGATCTCGCTGGTCCTGGGCGGCTGTGGCCTTGCGGCGTTTGTCTGGAGCATGCGGTCCGGTCAGTACGATGATCTTGAAGGTGACCAGCACAGGGCGCTCTTCGCGGACGACCGCTTGGAGGACGACTGATGCTGACAGGCGGGTTTGGGCTTGCCTCTGCCGCGCCGCTTGGCCTCTATACCTGGCTGATGCACAGTTTTGGGCAGGGGTCGAGATATGCGCAGTTCAAGGGTAGTCCACGTGGTTTCGGCCCACGCTGAAGGCGAAGTGGGCGATGTCATCGTGGGTGGGGTTGCGCCGCCGCCGGGCGATACTTTGTGGCAGCAACGCCAGTGGATTGCCGAGGACCAGAGCCTGCGGAACTTCATGCTGAACGAACCTCGCGGTGGTGTCTTTCGCCATGTGAACCTTCTCGTCCCGCCGCACCATCCGGAGGCACAGGCGGCGTTTATCATTATGGAGCCTGAGGATACGCCGCCAATGTCCGGCTCCAATTCGATCTGCGTGGCGACCGTATTGCTGGAGACAGGCATCATCGAGATGCACGAGCCTGTCACGGAGGTGTTGCTCGAGGCGCCGGGTGGCCTCGTGCGTGTCTCGGCCGAATGCGCCGATGGCAAGGCTCGGCGGATATCGGTCGAGAATGTTCCATCGTTTGCCAGCCGCCTTGCCGTACCTTTGGAGGTGGAGGGGCTGGGCACGATCGCGGTCGACACTGCGTATGGCGGCGACAGCTTTGTGGTGGTGGATCCGCATGCGATTGGTTTGACTTTGGAACAGGACACAGCGCGTGAAATTGCGGCTTTGGGCATCCGTATCACCAACGCCGCCAATGATCAGTTCCTGTTTGAACACCCGGATCAGCCTGATCGCAGACATCATTCCTTTTGCCTCTTTGCAGGGCCGGTCAAGCGCGAAGGTCGGGCGCTGAAGGCGCAGTCGGTGGTGGCGATCCAGCCGGGAAAGCTGGACCGTTCGCCTACAGGAACTGCTGTATCAGCGCGGATGGCCCTTCTGCATGCGCGTGGCGAGATGCACCAGGGTGATCGGCTTACGGGCGTGTCGATCATTGGATCAGAATTCGAGGGCCGCATTCTCGGCACCGCTACGGTTGGCAAACATGTTGCGATCCGGCCAGAGATCAGCGGACAGGCCTGGATAACCGGAACGCATCAACACATGCTGGACCCGTCAGATCCCTGGCCGCATGGCTACAGGCTTTCGGACACCTGGCCGAAGTCTGGTTGATCAGCTGCCTAAGGGCGCTCTACGTATCAATCAATACCTTCGGAGTGTCCGTTACCAGCGCGGCTCAGCGTTCCTTAAGACTGTTCATGTAAGGCCTGTAACATTGCCTTATGCGGTTACGATCGCATGTTGTGTGCGGGTGCGTTACATGAGCCTCAAACTAAAGATCTCGCTGCTTGTGGGCATGCTGCTGATGGTGATCATCGGATTTCTTGGCAGCGCGTTTTTAACCGCCATGGAGATGTCGCATGAAATCGAGCGCAAGGAGCAGATCATTCCGGTGGTTGTCGAGGTAAACGCGACCATCCGAAACTTGCAGATCGAACGTGGGCGCACTGTTGGTCTGATATCCTCCGGTGGTGCCGAAGCGAACCGAACGGCTCTCGATCAGCATCGACCCATGACAGATGCGAGCAGTTCGGCCTTGTTTGAGGTCATTGAGCGGTACGATATAATTGGTACCATGCCGGAGATCGCCGATGCAGTTCGGAAAATTTCCGGACTGGATGGCAAGGTCGCGGCCCACAGGGCGAAAGTCGACTCAGGCAGTGTGTCCGTGCCAGAGAATGTTGCCTTCTACACTGCCGAAATCGAAGCGATGATTGATCTGATCAACGCGTCGGTCAGGCTGATGCCGAATGCCAACGCGTCGATTGAGATGATCTCGTTTGCCCACCTTGTTCGGGGAGTCGAACACGGCGGTCTGGAGCGTGCGCTTGGCGCTGCGCTGTTTAATCAGGCCGCCAAGGGGAAAGTGAACAGCGCCACGTTCAAGAAATACTTTGCGCACCGCGCGCACGAGGAGAACGCGATCAAGCTATTTCTTGGTCAGGCCATGCCCGAAGTTCGCGCGCGCTATGGGGAAATGGTGGCTGGACCTCATATTGATCAGATTACTGAATGGCGTGAGGCGCTGTTCGTGATCGGGGAGACGCATGACGCTGCGGGCGTTGATGGAAAGGTTTGGTTTGACACCGCGACCAAGCGGCTGAACCAAATGTACGAGGTTTCGCAGACCTTGACAGACGACGCCCATACCATGCTGATTGCACTCATTGAAGAGCAGGTTGCCAAAGAACTGACTTTGGCCGTGGTGGCGTCTCTCGTGCTCCTGGTGTCGATCGGTGCAAGCGTCGCCATGATTTGGAGCTTCGGCCGCAATGTAAAGCTGGTTACAGACGCGTTGGGCGAACTGCGTCAAGGGCAGTCGGATATCGAGCTTCCGGAACGTCTGCCAAGCGGCGAGATCGGTCAAATTCTTGCTGACGTTGGCAGTGTCGCAAACTATCTGAAGGGTATTGCGACCGTTGCTGATCAGATCTCTGGGGGTAATCTGAGAGATGAAATGGTGCCTTCGTCGATTTATGACCGGCTAACCCATGCTTTCCAGATCATGTTGATCTCGCTGAATGGCGTTCTGGAGGGTGCGAAAACTGGCGCTGAACGCGTTGTTGGCGAAGCTCAAGATCTTGAACGACAAGCCCACGAGATCATCGATTCCTGCGATCAGCAAGCCAACGCGGTGCATTCTGCGTCATCGGCCGTAGAAGAAATCACTGCAAACCTTGCCCGCGCAGCAGAAAACGCAAGTGAAACCGATACTCTGGCCCACGAAGCATCGCACGAGGCGTCTGAGAGCGCCGGGTCAGTGTTGGAGGCTTCAAACGCCATGAAATCCATCTCGGAAAAGATCCTGGTTATTCAAGAGATTGCTCGCCAGACGGATCTACTGGCACTCAATGCCGCCGTGGAGGCGGCGCGTGCCGGCGATCATGGCAAGGGCTTCGCAGTGGTGGCATCTGAGGTGAGAAAGCTGGCAGAGCGCAGCCAGGGGGCGGCGGAAGAGATTTCTGCGTTGTCGGCCAGCACGCTCGAGGTTTCCGGGCAGGCTGCAACGCGTATCGAAAAGCTTGTTCCCATAATCAAGCGCACTGCAGGTTTGGTTGGCGATATATCGGTTGCAACAAATGAGCAGGCCGCTGGTGCTCAGCAGATCAACGATGCTGTCCTGCTGCTGAGCAAACTTATCAAGGCCAACAACGCCTCGGCGCAGCGTGTGGGTGTTCAGGTTACGACGCTATCTGGCGAAGCTCATCAACAGCTGCAAACCCTGGAGTTCTTCGATCTCGATCCGGAGATGTCAAGATTAGGCGCCATCGATGACGCGACTGTTGAGGCCCAGAAGTCAGCGGCCTAATCGCATTGGGCTGGCTGGACATGACCGATCAGCAACTTGGTCGGTCATGTGCAGCCACCAACGGTTTTGCCGTTCTCGCTTGATGGACGGTTTCGGGCGTTGCGGTATTTTGGCCAACCCTTTGTGCTTGCGAGCGCCGTTCCGCCAGAGAACATGGTGAGGAGTTCAAAATCACAACCATCTCGAGTTTGCGATCCGGTCACGCTGTACCCGTCTGGGGTGCTCTGCCTGCGGAAATCAAGCGCTTCTTGGGCGGCCGCGACGAAATCGATAGCACTCAACAATCCACTGGCAATCTAGAGCAAATGTCAGCTACTCCCCGGATCAAAGATATCGCAAACGCCAACTCGATGGTCCATTGCTGTAGAACGTGCCACCGGCGACCACGCGGAACTTGCCTGAAAACCGATCTTGGCAGCTACCCGGGGATTGCGAACACGATTTTGGTGCGTGAAGCGCCATTCATCAAGTGCCCTAAAAAGGGGTCAGGAGAAGACGATGGAATACCTGCAATGGAGTCGCTTGCGCGAGGAGTGGCTAGGCAACGTCAGGGCTGACCTCATTGCGGGCCTTGTGGTTGCTCTTGCACTTATTCCTGAAGCAATTGCGTTCTCAATCATTGCGGGGGTCGATCCAAAGGTGGGTCTCTACGCTTCCTTCTCGATCGCTGTGATCACTGCGATTGCGGGCGGGCGTCCTGGCATGATCTCGGCAGCCACTGCAGCGACCGCGGTTTTGATGGTCACATTGGTCAAAGAACACGGCCTGCAATATCTTTTGGCTGCGAGCGTTCTTGCAGGAGTGTTCCAGGTCATTGCCGGGATCTTGAAGCTGGGACGCTTCATGCGGTTTGTCTCTCGCTCGGTCATGACGGGGTTCGTCAATGCGTTGGCGATATTGATCTTCATGGCCCAGATCCCAGAACTTTTGGACGTCCCCTGGCTCACCTACCCATTGGTCTTGGCCGGTCTGGCGATCCTCTATTTGTTGCCCATTGCGACCAAGGCGGTCCCGGCGCCGCTTGTGTGCATCGTTGTGCTAACCGGCGCAGTTGTGCTGTTCGACTGGGACTTGCGCACAGTGGGGGACATGGGGGATCTGCCGGATACGCTGCCGGTATTCCTTCTGCCTGACATTCCGCTCACGTTTGAAACGCTGATGATCATTCTGCCATACGCGCTGGCTGTTGCGGTGGTGGGGTTGCTTGAATCTTTGATGACAGCTTCGATTGTTGATGAGTTGACCGACACCGATTCTGACAAGAATCGCGAATGCGTAGGGCAGGGGGTCGCCAATATGGCGACTGGCTTCATCGGTGGAATGGCTGGCTGCGCGATGATCGGTCAGTCCATCATCAACGTTCAGTCCGGTGGACGCGGGCGCATGTCTTGTTTTTGCGCGGGGGTTTTTCTGCTGATCCTTGTGGTGTTCCTTGGCGACCTGGTCGGCATCATCCCCATGGCAGCGCTCGTTGCGATAATGATCATGGTCTCGGTTGGAACATTCTCATGGTCTTCGCTCAGAAAAATGCGCGAACATCCGCCAAGCTCGAATATCGTCATGGTGGCAACTGTTGTTGGCGTTGTAGCCACCCACAACCTTGCGATTGGGGTGCTGGTTGGCGTTCTGCTGTCCGGCCTGTTTTTCGCAGGCAAGATCGCGCAGATTTTCCGCGTTCGGTCCGAGCTTTCTGCAGATGGCCGTATCCGCCGCTATGTGATTGAAGGGCAGCTTTTCTTTGCGTCATCCGATGAGTTTCTGGCTGCATTCGACTTTCGTGAAGCGTTGGAGAACGTGATCATAGACCTCAGCGCCGCCCAGATCTGGGATATCTCAAGCGTGGCGGCTTTGGACATGGTTGTCTTGAAATTTCGCCGTGAAGGTGCCGATGTCGAACTTATTGGACTGAACGAGGCGAGTGAGACCATAGTCGACAAACTTGCGTTACATGACAAACCGGGCGCGCTCGATAAGATCATGAGCCACTAGGGGGGAACTGATGTCCAAGGTACTCGTATGCGTGGACGGCTCGGTCTACGTGGACAGTGTCGTCGATCACGCGGCCTGGGTGGCGAAGGCGACCACATCGACGGTCGAGTTGCTGCAGGTTCTTGGTCGGCGGGAAGCAACCGCGTCTGACCGCTCTGGCAGGATCGTCGCTGGCGCCCGAAGGAAGCTGTTGCAGGAACTCGCCGATCTGGATGCCGAGCGTGCGAAGCTCATGCAGAAGGAGGCACGTTTCGTACTCGACGAGGCAAAGAGACGTCTGGAACAGAGCGGCATCTGCGAGGTCACCACTGTTCTGAGGCATGGTGATCTGGTCCCGACACTACACGAGCTGGAAGAGAGCGCGACCTTTGTCGTTATCGGCAAGCGCGGCGAAGCCGCGGATTTCGCGAAGCTGCATCTTGGATCGAACCTGGAACGAATCGTGCGTTCTTCCAGTAAGCCAATTTTTATCGCCTCGCGTGCATTCAGGCAGATTTCGCGCGCCATCGTGGCCTTCGACGGGAGTGCAAGTTCCTTGAAGGCCATAGACCAGATCTCGCGATCTCCCCTTTACAAGGATGTGGAGTTGGTAGTTCTGACTGCCGGTGAGAAATCGACCTCAGCAATGCAGGCTCTTGATCGCGCGAAGGCGCAGCTTGATGCGGCTGGGCTTTCGGTAACGGTGAAGCTGATCGCTGGTCGTCCGGACATCGTCATTGCACAGGCCGTTGTGGATGAGCGTGCGGATCTATTGGTGATGGGTGCCTATGGCCACTCTCGTCTCAGAACATTGATGATCGGCAGCACGACGTCAGAGGTGATCCGTGCCTGCCAGATACCTATAGCGATTTATCGGTAGACCCCGTGTTTCAGCCGTTGCGCGGTCGTCTTTTGCATCAATGCTTCAGGCTCAGGTAATGTTGCCTTCGATATAAAAATGCTCTTTAAAATACTACAGTTCGAAAATTGGCGTTCCTTTAATATGCGTAGCTGACAGAAAAATACTAGCAGAACGCGACCGATGTCACATTCTGGAGCATGCACCGCAAACATGCGGGCTGAGCCCTTGGGAGGACTGAATGAAGATGCTTCGCAATGTTATGCTTGGTGCCGCTGTCAGCGCGCTTGGCTCGACGCTTGCCTTTGCAGGCGAGTTGACGATTGCCACCGTCAACAATGGCCACATGATCGAAATGCAGAAGTTGACCCCGAATTTCGAGGCAGCGCATCCTGGCATCTCGCTGAAATGGGTGGTCCTCGAGGAAGGCGTCCTGCGCAGCCGGGTCACCACCGATATCGCGACTAAAGGTGGTCAGTTCGACGTCATGACCATCGGCATGTACGAGGCACCGATCTGGGGCAAGCTTGGTTGGCTCGTACCACTTGAGTTCAGCGATGGCTATGACATCGAGGATATTCTACCTGCGATGCGCGGTGGTCTGAGCTATGACGGCAAGCTCTTCGCTGCCCCATTCTACGGCGAGAGCTCCATGATCATGTATCGCAAAGACCTGGTCGATGCGGCTGGCATGTCAATCGAGGACAACCCGACCTGGGACCATATCCGCGATGTTGCCTCAAAACTGCATGATCCGGACAATGGCGTCTATGGCATCTGCCTGCGCGGGAAGCCCGGCTGGGGCGACAACATGGCGTTCCTGACCACCATGGCAAACAGTTTTGGGGCGCAGTGGTTTAACATGGACTGGAAGCCCGCACTGGACAGCGACGCCTGGAAGGATGCAGTCACGTTCTATGTCGACCTGCTGGAAAGCTATGGGCCTCCGGGATCGGAAGGGAATTCGTTCAATGAGATCCTGGCACTGATCAACGAAGGTAAGTGTGGCATGTGGATCGATGCGACCATAGCGGCAAGTTTCGTGACCGATCCGGATCAGTCCAAGGTTGCGGACAAGATGGCGTTCGCGCAGTCGCCAGTGATGGAGACCAACAAGGGCGCTAACTGGCTCTGGGCCTGGGCGCTGGCTGTGCCTGCTGGAACGACGCAGGCGGCGGATGCCCAGAAGTTCATCGAGTGGGCGACCTCCAAGGCCTATATCGAGCTGGTTGCGGCAAAGAACGGTTGGGGTAATGTACCGACGGGCACGCGTCAGTCGACCTATGACAACCCGAAGTTCCAGGAAGCCGCGACCTTTGACGAAGCCGAGCTCAAGGCAATCCTGTCCGCGAATCCGGAAGATTCGACGCTCAACCCGTCGCCCTATGTGGGTGTTCAGTTCGCGGCAATTCCTGAGTTCCAGGCCATTGGCATTGCAGTTGGTCAGCAGATGACCAACGCTTTGGCAGGCAACATTTCGGTAGAGGAAGCGTTGGCCAACGCTCAGGCCGCCGCGGATCGCGAGATGCGCAAGGCTGGCTACTACTGAGCTGCCATATATAAGGGGTGGGCGACACGCCCGCCCCAAGCCATTTCGCGAGCAGATCATGAACCCGACACTCGTCAGACTGTTGCAGGCCCCCAGCATCATCGTGCTGCTGCTGTGGATGATCGTGCCTCTGTCGATGACAGTCTACTTCTCGACTATCCGCTACCATCTTCTCTATCCGGAGCGTACCGGGTGGAACAACTGGTCGAATTATGAGTTCTTCTACACGGACCCGGTCTTCTGGCCTGCTATTCTGAACACGCTGCTGCTGGTCGGCTCGGTGCTGATAATCTCGGTTGTTCTGGGTCTGGCCATTGCCGTTCTGATTGACCGTCCGTTCCGGGGACGTGGGATCGTGCGGGTGCTGCTGATCTCGCCCTTCTTTATCATGCCCACGGTGAACGCACTGTTGTGGAAAAACATGATGATGAATCCGATCTACGGTCTG
>JBGCFK010000177.1:0-7429 GCA_045106875.1 Paracoccaceae bacterium
CTGTCGGTGTCTGACTGCATCCCGCTGGTTCTGGTGACGCCGTCTCTTGGCATCGTTGGCGCCTGGTTCGCGATGGTGGCGGCTCTGACGACGACGGGCGGATCGGCATATGCGCGGGTTTCGGCCGCGCCTGACGCCGTGCATCTCTGGCGCGGCCTCGTGGGCTGGTTTGGCGGGCTGCTGACCTTGATGGCTGCCTATGTGGTGCTGGCGCCCCGGAGGCTTGGTGGCTTCGAGGTCCTCGCTGCGGCAGACGGCCTTGCAGGCCAGAGATCGGTCGATTTGCGCGTGCCGCAAGCACGGTTCATGAGCCGCTCTGGACGGGCGCTGAAGACCATCCTTCCCGTATACGCAATGATGACGGTTGGACTGGCGCTGATTTTCAATGTTGCGGACAAGCCGGGACTGGTCGCGGCAGTGCACGCCATGTCCATTGTCTCGACGAGCGGGATTTCTCCGGTGCAGGGCGGTTTTGCTGCTTCGGGCAGTTTTTGGGCAGAACTGGCCGCGGCTGCCTGCATGGTACTGGCCGCAAGCCGGGTGCTTTATCGCGATGCAACGCAGAGCGGCCGCCGCCGTGCATGGCTCGATGATCCTGAACTGCGACTGATGGCTGTCTTTGTGACGCTGGCGACGGCACTCCTGTTCCTGCGCCACTGGGTTGGTGTGCTGATGATTGACGTTGATGTTGATACTCTGGATGGGCTGCGGGCGTTCTGGGGTGCTTTGTTCACGACGATCTCATTCATGACCACTACCGGATTCGAGAGTTTTGCATGGGAAAGCGCAAGGGACTGGTCGGGGCTTGCCAACCCTGGGCTGATCCTTCTGGCGCTTTGTACGATAGGCGGTGCGGCTGCGACCACTGCGGGCGGGGTCAAATTGATCCGGGCCTATGCCCTGATCCGGCATGGCACACGCGAGTTGGAACGCATTGCGATGCCCAGCAGTGTGGCGGGGGCAGGGGCCGGACCCCGAGGGCTCAGACGTGAGGGTGCCTTCATTGCATGGGCCTTCATGATGCTCTTCATAATTGCACTCATGGTCTCGGTTCTTGCGCTTACGCTATCGGGTATGGCGTTCGACACCGCATTGATTGCGGCCATCGCGGCGCTGTCAAATACTGGTCCAGCCTTCGCTGCCGTGGCGGAGGGAGACCAAAGCTTCGCAACACTTACCGCGATGCAACGCGCGATCCTTGCCGCGGCAATGTTCCTTGGACGGGTCGAAACCCTTGCAGCAATTGCTCTTTTCAACCCTGGAAACTGGCAAAGGCGCAGCGTTCGGTCAAAAAAGACTGGAAATATGCCGGGTGAGACCCCACTCTCCCATTGACCGCAATGGTGCGGTGCAGCACAAATCCCGTATCGAAACCGAACGACAAGGCGTAAAAATGGCCGGCGAAACAAGACAAAACCTGCAGGACAGCTTCCTTAATCAGGTCCGGAAACAGAAAGTCCCCGTGACTGTGTTTTTGGTCAATGGCGTGAAACTGCAAGGGGTCATAACCTGGTTTGACAATTTCTGCGTATTGCTGCGGCGGGACGGGCAAAGTCAGCTGGTCTACAAGCATGCAATTTCGACTGTAATGCCGTCACAACCTTTCAGCCTCTATGACGGGGACGGCGAAAGCTGATGTCCCGCATCGTCGGCGGTTGGTCGGCTTGACCCGTACATTGGTGCTGCATCCTGCCGTGCGCGGCAGTGTAACATCCGAGGAGGCGGAAGCGCGGCTCTCGGAGGGCATGAGCCTGACAAGGGCGCTTGACGTCGAACTGGAAGGCGGCGAGATTATCTGGCTTGCCCGACCGCACCCCGCAACCCTTATGGGCTCGGGCAAGGTTGCTGAAGTGGCCGAAGTGATCCACGCGGGCGAGATTGATCTTCTGGTGATAGACGGCACCCTTTCACCGGTTCAACAACGCAACCTCGAGCGCGAACTGAAAGCAAAGGTGCTGGACCGCACTGGGCTGATCCTCGAGATCTTCGGTGAACGCGCGCAAACCCGCGAGGGTGTGCTGCAAGTGGATCTTGCGCATCTTTCCTATCAGAAATCTCGGCTTGTCCGGTCGTGGACCCACCTCGAACGCCAACGCGGCGGCGCGGGCTTTATGGGCGGGCCGGGCGAACGTCAGATTGAATCCGACCGCCGTCAGTTGGACGGACGGATCACATCGCTGCGGCGCCAACTCGACAAGGTTGTGAAGACGCGCACGCTGCACCGCGCCGCGCGCGCCAAGGTTCCGCACCCCATTGTTGCGCTTGTGGGCTACACGAACGCTGGCAAATCGACGCTTTTCAATCGCCTGACCGAGGCCGATGTAATGGCCAAGGACATGCTGTTTGCGACGCTTGATCCGACCATGCGCGAGATTACGCTGCCTTCGGGGCGGACTGCGATCATGTCAGACACGGTGGGCTTCATCTCGGATCTGCCGACACAACTTGTCGCTGCCTTCCGCGCCACGCTGGAGGAAGTGCTGGAGGCCGATCTGCTCGTGCATGTGCGCGACATCTCAAGCCCACGGACTGAAGCGCAGGCGCGCGATGTAACTCAGGTTCTGACGGGCCTGGGGGTGCAGGAAGACCGTATGGACGGGTTGATCGAGGCCTGGAACAAGACCGACCTGCTGGACGCCGATGCCGCCGTGACAATCGAGAACAGGGCGGAGCGTTTGGACAACACCCTGATGATCTCGGCGCATGACGGGTCTGGCTGTGAAACGCTGCTTGCAGAGATCGAGACGCGCTTGTTTCCGGCCCGGCACGTACTGGATCTCACGCTACCGCATGCTGCAGGGCGTGCGATCGCGTGGCTGCATGCGCATGGCGATGTGACGGCGCGCACGGATGATGGGGACGGCGTGCATCTGAATGTCGAACTGACGGACCGCGAGTACTTCCAGTTTCGCAAGCAGTTTCCGGAAGCCTTTCCCGATGCGCCGCCCGACCGTCAGGCTGCCGAATAAGTCGTTGCGATCAGGCTTGGGCTCTCGACTTCCGCGCTGAGAATATCGCGCACTCGCGCGGGCGGCGTCGTCGATTGGCGCGTATCCATGTCATAGAACACGTTGACGGCTTCGGAAGTGGCGATGCAGCGGTCGCCGGAGAAGATCCCGTAGCCCGATGTCAGTGACTTGTTGCCGACACGGGTCAGACGGCCACCCACTTCGACCATGCCCGGATAGTGGAGCTCGGACCGGAAATCGATGAGTACGCGGGCGAGGATGAACTCGATCTCCCCCTCCATCTTGGCCAGCCGGATCACGTCATAGACAAAAGCCGTGCGCGACACCTCGAAATACTGCGACAACGCGACATTGTTGATATGGCCAAGGCTGTCCTGATCCGAAAAGCGGATCGTGACGGGACTCCAATGGCGATAGGTCTCGCGCGCGGTCAGGTCGATATCTTTCATTGGGCTCCCGCCTTCTGGAACATGGTGGTGATTTGTGGTCCGCCGGGGCAGGCCTTTCGAATTTCCTTTAGCATGACAAGAGCGGGCTGCTCCATACTCAGGCAAAACACCAGACGACTATCAGGGAGGCGATTGCCATGGAAATCGGGTTCATCGGGATTGGAAAGATGGGCGCGCCGATGGCGCTTTGTCTTGGCAAGGCGGGGCACCGTGTTCGGGCGTTTGACCTTAGCCAGGAAGCTGTGACTGGCATCGCCGGATCCGAGGGGATCGTCGCTGCGCCCACGCTGGCCGATGCGGTGCGCGGAGCAGACGCTGTCGTGACCATGCTGCCCGATGGCAAGGCCGTGCGCCATGTGGTCGAGCAAATGACTGCGGACATGGAAGATGGTGCCGTCCTGATCGACATGAGTACGTCCTATCCTTTGGAGACGCAGGCCCTGCGCGATGTGGTCCCTGCGGGTATTGGCATTGTGGATGCACCGGTCTCTGGCGGCGTCTGGCGGGCGGAGCTGGGGCAGCTGACCATTATCACTGGCGGTGAGGATCAGGATGTCACGAAGGTCGAGGAGGCGCTTGGCTCTATGGGGGCGGTGGTTCGAACGGGCGGCCTTGGCTCGGGCCATGCCATGAAACTCCTGAACAACTACCTTTCAGCATCGGGGCTCGCAGCAGCGTCCGAGGCGGTTCTTGTTGGTAAGAAGTTTGGGCTTGACCCGGACGTGATGGCGGACGTGTTCAACGGCTCGACCGGCATGAACAACGCCACCAAGGTCAAGCTGAAGCAGCACATCAACAACGAGGCGTTTGCCTCCGGCTTCACGATGGGGCTGATGGCCAAGGACCTGACATTGGGGCGGCAGCTTGCGGGGGACCTTGGTGTCAGGGCCGCCGGGCTTGCCGCGTGTCAGGAGCTGTATGCGCGCGCCGAGACAGATCTGGGAGGCGCCGCCGACCACACCGAAGTGATCAAGTTACTCAAAGATTAACAACTCTCTGGGTCGTTCATTTCTGATTATATGTTTCACGTGAAACAATCCATCCACTGGAGAGTTTTGGTTCTTGCGCTTGTGACGTGGCGTTCTGACCCAAGCTTGGCTTGGGTGTTGGCTGCCTCTCGCTCCGTGCGGACGCCCATGCGTCACGACCTGGCCTGAGGCCGAAACAATTTAAGCGTGTTCTTCCATAAAAGCGCGCAAGTCGTGCTCCCATTTGTGGGCATCGATCATGGGTCCGGCATGGCCATAGGGCGTGTCCAGTTCCAGAAAGCGCGCGTTACCGCCTGTCGCATTGATGGCATCCACGGTTGGTTGCCCCTGTGCAACATCCACCACGCTGTCGGTATTTGCCAGCACGTTCAGCAGCGGTGCCTTGATGCGGGTCGGGTCAGCCTCGGACCCGATCCCGGCCTCGTAGAGCATCGCCAGCGAGTTCGCGTCGAACTCCCGCGCCCAGCCCTTGGCACGGGTCAGCAAGATACGCTCGCGCTCTTCAGGGTCGGCGACCGTATCTTCCAGATGCTTGCCCATACCATACAGCCGCATCCGCTCCAGCCGTGCCGAGACCAGCGCATCGTAGACTCCGCTTTCGGCTTCCTGCCCGTGATAGTGTCCACCGTTCCAGCCTGGGCAAAGCGCAAATCCGTCGCGGATCTTCGTGATCTGTTCGGGCGTTGTCTCGCGCCGGATCGTCGCTGCAATGGGCACAAGCGCCCGCATGCGATCAGGATGCAGTGCACCCCATAGATAGGTCAGATGGCCACCGTAGGAATAGCCGATCACGGCCCGTAGATCCCCGATGCCGAGATGATCCAGCAATATCTCCTGTACGGCTATCATGTCTCTTGTCGTGAATTTGGGGAAGTCGGGACCAAAGGGTTGCCCAGTCCGCTGATCTGTTGACTGCGGCCCGGACGTCCCGAAAGACGAGCCAAGCATGTTCGAACAGACCACGAAATACCTGTTCGTATCGACGGCCTTGCCCGGCCCCAAGAGGTTGGAAAACCAGCCATCCGGCGGCCCTGCATGTGGATTGTTGGTGTAGCCGTGGCACAGCAAAATCGTGTTGTCGCGTGCCGCGTTAAGTTCCCCCCACGTCTCGTATGCGATGTCCAGCCGCGGCAGAACCGCGCCGGTTGTCAGATTGAAATCGGCAGCCGTGTAAAGTTCTGACGTCGGGAGTCTCATGCGCTGGCCAACAGGTTGCCGATACGCTCGATCGCTGAACGTATGTTGTCGACCGAGTTGGCGTAGGAGAAGCGGATGTAGCCCTCTCCATGTATACCGAAACTGGGACCGTGGAGTGTGGCGACGCCAGCTTCCTCGAGCATTCTTGATTGGAGGGTGCGGGCGTCGAGACCTGTGCTGGTGATATTCGGGAACGTGTAGAATGCGCCTCCTGGATTGGGACAAGAGAAACCGGGCAGGGCATTCAGTAATGGCACGATCACGCGGCGGCGCTCTTCGAAGGCAGTCATCATCTCGTCAACCGCGTCCTGAGGGCCTTCGAGCGCTGCCATGCCTGCAAACTGCGTCGCTGCATTCACGCACGAATGCGAGTTCACGCACAACCGCGTGGCCGGTTCGATCAACGCGTCGGGCCAGAGAGACCATCCCAGCCGCCATCCCGTCATTGCGTATGTCTTTGACCAGCCATCCAGCAGGATCAACCGGTCGCGGATCTTGGGATAACTCAGGAACGAGACATGTTCGCGCCCGTCATACAGCATCCGCGAGTAGATCTCGTCGGACAATACCGCCACATGCGGCGGCAGGCCGGCGACCAGTTTGTCGACTTCAGCACGCGGCGTGACGCCGCCCGTAGGATTGCCTGGAGAGTTCACGATCAACAGGCGCGTGGCAGGCGTGATTTGCTCCAGCACGTCATCGGCGGAGAATGCGAACCCGTTTTCTTCCTTTAAAGTCATTGGGATAGGCGTCGCACCAGTGTACTCGATCATCGAGCGGTAAATTGGAAATCCGGGGTCTGGGTACACGATCTCGACGCCAGGGGCGCCGAACATCAGAATGGCGAAGAACATTGTCGGCTTGCCGCCGGGCATGATGCAGATGTTCTCGGGGTTGATCTCTACTCCACGGCGGTTCAGAACATCCGTTGCTACAGCTTCGCGCAGCGATAAAATTCCTTGGGCAGGGGTGTAACCATGATGCCCGTCCTGCAGTGCCTTGATGCCTGCCTCAACCACATGATCGGGCGTGCGAAAGTCTGGCTGGCCTATGCCCAGATTGATGATATGGCGACCTTGGCGGCTTAACTCATCAGCTCGGGCAAGTACTTCAAAAGCGGTCTCGGAGCCCAGGCGGGCCATGCCATCTGCAAGCTGCATGACGATGCCTTTTCGAGTCTTATAAAAGAGTCAGAACGCGAGCATTGCTCCCCCGGAGCTCTTGTATAAGAGTCTGTTCCGCGCAGTGCAACGCGCGGCTTGTGTCAGCAAGTCTTATATAAGAGTTTAGCAGGAGCCGTCGATGAAATTGCAAGAATGCGAAGTCTTCGTCGTGGGCAATCCGCCGCCACGCAAAGGTGGGCGCTACTTCATTTTTGTGCAGCTTGAAACATCTTGCGGCATCAAGGGAGTAGGTGAGGTTTATGCCGCAACTTTCGGAGCCCATGTCGTTGCCAGTATGGTGCGCGATGTGTTCGCCCGGCATTTCGAGGGTGCCGACCCGCACTGCATCGAGCACCTTTGGCGCCTTACTTACGGCTCTGGCTACGGAGCCCGACCAGACGCATCGCTAATGGGCGTCCTGTCGGGGCTCGAGATTGCCTGCTGGGACATCCTCGGAAAGTCTGCGGGCAAGCCCGTCTACGATCTCATGGGCGGCAAATGTCGTGAAAAGATAAGGTCTTATACTTACATGTATCCGCCTGGGGGAGATGCCTACCCGGATCCGGATGAAGACAATATCTACAACAATCCGGACAAGGCTGCTGAACGGGCCTTGGATTATCTGGCACTAGGCTTCAACGCGCTGAAGTTTGATCCGGCAG
>JBGCFK010000178.1:0-8326 GCA_045106875.1 Paracoccaceae bacterium
TGTACCAAGCAGCTTGATCCCACAGATCTGATTGATCCGACGTCCGCAATCTCGGGCTCCAAGGATCTGGAGGTTCGGGATACGAAACATCTCTACCTTCGCCAGTCGAAGATGCGCGACCGCCTCCGTGACTGGATCGAAACCAAATCGGACTGGCCCTTGTTGTCGACATCCATCGCAAAAAAGTGGCTGGATGACGGTGACGGGCTGCAAGACCGGGGCATCACACGCGATCTGGACTGGGGAATCCCCGTCAAGCGCGGCGCCGAAGAATGGCCGGGCATGGAAGGCAAGGTCTTCTACGTCTGGTTCGACGCCCCCATCGAATACATCGCCGCAACAGCGGAGTGGGCAGATGCCAACGGGCTGAGCGACGATGCATGGGAGCGTTGGTGGAGGGAGGACAGAGGCGCAGACGATGTCCGCTATGTCCAGTTCATGGGTAAGGACAACGTGCCCTTCCACACGCTCTCCTTCCCCGTGACCATCATGGGCGCAAACCATGATGGTGCCGAGCCTTGGAAACTGGTCGACTACATCAAGTCCACGAACTGGCTGAACTACGAGGGCGCTCAGTTCTCGACCTCGCAGGGACGCGGCATATTCATGGATGCAGCGCTGGACCTGTTGCCTGCCGATTACTGGCGCTGGTGGCTACTTGCGAACATTCCCGAGACCTCGGACACAGAGTTCACATGGGAGAGTTTTCAGCAGGGCGTGAATTCGGATCTGGCGAATGTTTTGGGTAACTTTGTCAGTCGCGTCACCAAGTTTTCCGCCAAGAAGTTTGGGGACAAAGTGCCGGACGGACCATATGGTCCGGCCGAGGACGCACTGATCGCCAATCTCGCGACGCGCGTTGCAAACTACACGGCGCATTGGGAAACGTTCGAGATCCGCAAGGCTGCCGCAGAACTGCGTGCGATTTGGGTTGCAGGGAATGAGTATCTGCAGGCACGCGCTCCCTGGACTGTGGTCAAGGAATCCGAAACCGAGGCGGGTGGGATCCTGCGATGTGCCTTCAATTTGATCCGGCTCTACGCGATCTTGTCTCGGCCGTTCATCCCGGCCACTTCGGATACGATGCTGGCGGCAATGGGGTGTAGCAATGACGCGCTCGACTGGCCAGATGATGTGACCGCTGCAATGCAGGCCCTCCCGTCTGGTCATGCCTTCGAGGTGCCCGAGAACCTGTTTGACAAGATCGACGACAACACGCGCGAAGACTGGTCCATGCGTTTCGCAGGTCAGTGACAACCGTCACAGCGCTCTGGAGCCGCTGCCGGTAGGGCTTCTGAAAGCACATTGTCAGGCTGGGGAACCCAATGGACTACGAGTTCACGACTGCTAACTTCGTCCATCTGGCAACAGCTTCGCAGGTGTTAGGGTTTCTTGTGACGCGCCAGACGGTCCTGAGACTGCTCGTCCTGCTGGGGTCCGGGTTTTACATTGTCTACTACTACATGCACCTTGGGACGCCGCAATGGGATGCCATTGTCGGGTCGTCATTGATTGCCCTGGCCAACCTGGTTGGACTGCTGGTGTTGATCTACAGCCGCATGCCGATTGGGATGCGTGGCGAAGATAGATTGCTGTTTGATGCATTTGGCAGTCTGGAGCCCGGACAGTTCCGACGCCTGATGCGCGTGGGGCGGCTTGTTCAGACCGAAGAAGCCGTCGAGTTAACGCGGCAGGGGCGCAGCCCCGAAAAACTCTATTTTGTGCTGAGCGGACGCCCGAGTATTGTGAAGGACAATCACGCGTTCCGGATCGCGGATCGCAGCTTTGTGGGTGAAGTTGCCTTCAAACTCGGCACGCCAGCTTCTGCCAGTGTGACCTTGCCGGGTGGTGGCGTGTACGTGGAATGGCCCCGTGATCTTCTGGAGAACACATTGAACCGGGCGCCTCTTTTGAAGCAGGCTTTTGACGCACTGATCTCACGAGATATGGCATCAAAGGTTGCGCTAAGTGCACCAGTTCTCACGGAATGCGCGCCTAGCCCGCCCGTGTCGCCATTCGGTCTCAGAGCCGTGGTCTGAAGCGAACAGTCACCAGAGACGCCAGCACGAGCGATCGAGCGGAGCGATGAGCGCAAGACATGTCCAATCCACGCCCGCTTGCCGGCTCGGATACATTTTTACGGGCGAGATAGACGGCAGAGCCGTTGCTCAGTCGTCATTCATCTCTGCACGCACCTGACCGTAGGCCAGAACCGCGAACAGACCAGTGCCCCCGGCAATGTTCCCAGCCAAAGTGGGCAGGATCAATCCCAACATTGCCGTATCCATCCCGATCTCGCCCGTCCAGACCAGCAGAAACGCCTCTGTAGAGCCCGCCACCACATGGGTAAAATCGCCCATGGCGATCAGGTAGGTGAAGAGCACGATCACAAAAAGCTCATAACCTTGCGAGGAGGGAAGCATCCATACGATTGCCGCAATGAAAAATCCTGCCGGAATGCCGTAGCGGAAGCATTCCCAGGCATCGTAATGCGCAAAGTGGCGCGAGATCTCGAGCATGCCCTCGACATGCGTCGGTGGAACTATGCCGCCATGCGTCAGCAGGGCCGCCAAGAGGAATGTGCCAGTGAAGTTGGCAATCAATACGACGCCCCACAACCGTGCCGACATCCAAAGAGCGTCACGGGACGGGTCCTTCAGAACCGGCAACACCACTGTGATCGTGTTCTCTGTGAACAATTGCAGTCGCGCGAGGATCACAAGCACAAAACCCAGCGAATAGCCAAGGTTCTCGATGGCCGGACGATAGGGATGCCCCTCGAAAAGGATGTGTAGAATTCCCTCGGCTAGAACCGAGGTTGAAATGCATAATCCGGCGGCCACGCCGGACCACCAAAGCGACGCCGCAGGCCGTCCCAACTCCTCCCGACCTTCCGCACTGATGATCTCGTAGACTGTCAGCGATGACAGGCCCAGATGTTTGGCTATGTCCTCGTCATGAGCGGGCTCTTCTGCCCCGCGCTTGCGCCTCGTAATCTCCGGCAGCATTTTACTCTTCCTCTCACAATCCAATCCGACCCTGACGAAGTACTACCACTGCAATCCGGGATTGCCAGCAAGTCGCCCCAAACCTACTGGCTTCTCTGCAATTATTTCCTATGTCTACTGAATGTCTCATTCATCTCTGATTGCAGCCGTTGAGGATTGGCTTCTTGGCAAGGCGCTGGGCGATCCGGACATTCAGCCTCTCTTTGAAAAGCTCTGTGATCGGCTCCGGGCAACCGGAATTCCACTTGACCGCGCTTCTCTCAGTTGGCCGACGCTTCACCCACTTTTCAAGTCTGAGCAGGTGTTCTGGCGCCACGGCGAAGGGTCCGAGCTGAACCAATACATGCATACGGACGGACCGACGGATGAATGGCTCAGCAGCCCTCTTTACTATGCTCACAAATATGCGTTGTCCCAGTTGCGGCGTAGGCTCACGGGACCAGACGCTTTGCTTGATTTCACGGTGCTTCAGGAATTCCGCGATAGTGGGTTCACCGACTATGTCATCACCACAACGGCTTTCGGCATTGCGGATGTCGAGACGTTCGCCGGTAAGGCCACCGGCATGATCGCGAGTTGGATGACAAAACGCGAAGCGGGGTTCTCGGACAACGATCTGGATGCCCTGCGCCGTATTCAACGCGTCTTTGCCATCGCCTGCCGCGCGTCGGTTCAGCGCCGGGTGACTGACAACATCGCGACAGCGTATCTCGGTCTTACCGCAGGCCATCAGGTGCTGCGCGGGGAGATTCGCCGTGGTGACGGGAAGCACCTGCCAGCGGTGGTCTGGTTCTCGGATCTGCGTGGCTCGACCCGGCTCTCGGACACGATGGACCCCGACAGTTATCTTGCGCTGCTAAATACCTATTTCGAATGCACCGCCCAGCCTGTAATCGACCATGGCGGTGAGATCCTTAACTTCATTGGTGATGGTGTGCTGGCCATTTTTCCAGTTGAGGATGCCTGCCCCATGGACGCGGTCGCTCAGGCCGAGAACGCAGTCCATGCGGCACTCATGGCCCGAAAAGACATGGAGAAACGCGGCACTCCCGGCGGCGCCCCGCTACAATTCGGAATAGGGCTGGATATCGGTGACGTAAAGTTTGGCAATATCGGTGTTCCCGCGCGGCTGGCTTTTTCGGCAATTGGCAAAGTCGTCAACACGGTTCAGCGGATCGAAGCGGCGACAAAATTGCTTGAGACACCAGTGCTTGCCTCCGGAAGCTTTGCCGAAGCTGCAAAGGGCGAATGGGTCACCGCAGGAGACTTCGAGATCTCTGACTTTGATCGTCGGCTAGAGGTCTTCACGCTACCAAAGTTCGGGCAATCGGGGGAAGTTGAAAGCACCTCAACTCCAGCCGCTGCGGAATAGCTTCGAGCAGTTGCGCGTCACGGACCCACTGCGCAGCCAGATTGCACGCATGGCGCGAATGCCGCTCCACACTCTCCCCATTAAACTGTAGCGAATGCTACAGACCGGAACCGCGAAATATCGTTCTGCTACTCGCCAGGGGCTTGGGGGCAGCTTACGGGAGACGCACTATGCGTGTGAACCACGACCGCTCGATCCAGCGCCATGCACGGACCCGTCCCCTGCGGAGTGGGAGCTGATCCCATGCGGGTGGTCCTCATCACCCGTCCGCACCTTGAAGAGACGAACCGGCTGGTGCGAAAGGCTGCTAAACAGCGAGGGCTCCCGATCTCGCCTGTAGACCCATGCGCGCCAGAGGATCACTCTGTCTCCCAAAAAGGTCCACGATTGATATATCGGGCTACAAAGGATCAAAGAGCTGGGGCGATTGAAAAGCTCCTGACGCGCCCCGGCGATGCCCTGCTCCACGACCCCGATTTCACCTGCGACCAGCCTGCACAACGATTGGTTCAGGCTCAGATACCCATCCCGCGCCGCGTGATGGTGCACGGGCCAGAAAAAGACTCCCTCGCGGCACAGGTTCTTTTTCTGGGTGGTTGGCCAATCGTAGTGAGACCAAATGGCAAGCCAGAGATGCCAAGCATCCTAATGGTGACCCGGCTGACAGACTTGATCGAGCAGTTGGACCGATGCGACTACGACGCGACAATCGAAAGTTACATCCCACATGACCGCTGTTGGAAGATTACGGTACTTGGCGACCGAGTGCTGGCTGCATCTGTCTCACGCGCACCGGATGAGGAGTTCAATCTGCCCGGTTCGTCAGACTACTGCGATACCAGTCCCGACGCTCCGCCAGAGGCCGCCGACCATTTCGCCCGCAATGCCGCAAGAGCATTGCGGAAGGATTTTGGTGCGGCGCATATGCTGGAGGGTCCGAACGGCAAGCTGACACTCCTGAAGTTCGAGTTCCCGTGCGCGTTCGCCGATCAGCAAAAGCACTGCAAAGTGGATATAGCTGGCCACATGCTCGAACATCTGGCCAGCAAGCTTGGGTGAAGCGGCGCGGCGCTCGTCAGATCCGCTCAACAGCCAGAGCAATCCCCTGCCCACCGCCAATGCACATTGTGATCAGCCCTTTGGAACCGCCCGTGCGCTCAAGTTCTGCCAGGCATTTCAAAGTGATAATCGCGCCCGTCGCACCCACGGGGTGACCTAGCGCAATCGCTCCACCATTCGGATTTACTTTGGCCGTGTCCAGTCCCAGACCCTTGTTGACTGCGCAAGCTTGTGCCGCAAAAGCCTCGTCCGATTCGATGATGTCAAAGTCGTCGACCGAAAGGCCCGTCCGCTCCAACAGCTTTTGCACCGCAGGAATAGGACCGAGACCCATGACCTCTGGCCGCACACCTGCATGCGCGTATCCAAGCACACGGGCACGTGGTTTGGCACCGGCACGCTCAGCCGCACCAGCCTCGGCCAGCACAAGCGCGGCTGCTCCGTCATTTATGCCCGAAGCATTTCCCGCTGTAACTGTCCCATCCTTCTTGAACACCGTTCGCAAGCTGGCCAGATCTTCGGCTGTCGTGCCAGGCTTGCCGTGCTCATCCCTGTCGAAGACGATCTCGCCCTTCCGCGTGCGCAGGGTGAAAGGCGCGATCTGGCTTTTGAAGTGCCCGGCGTCCTGTGCGGCACCTGCCCGGCGTTGGCTTTCCAATGCAAACGCATCCTGCTCTTCGCGCGTGATCTGGTGTTCTGCAGCGACATTCTCGGCAGTGACGCCCATATGCCCCGTACCGAAGGGGCAGTTCAACGCGCCGATCATCATGTCGGACATCGTGGTGTCGCCCATTTTCTGACCAAAGCGGGTCACCTGAATCGAATGCGGACTGCGCGACATGTTCTCAGCTCCACCCGCGAGGGCCATGTCAGCATCGCCCAATGCGATGGCCTGAATGCAGGACACCACTGCCTGTGCCCCCGACCCGCACAGGCGGTTCACATTCATGGCAGGCGTTGTATCCGGGATCCCCGCTTCGATGCAGGCTACTCGCGACAGATACATGTCACGCGGTTCAGTATTTATCACGTGACCAAAAACGGCGTGGCCGATCTGCCCACCCTCGACACCCGAGCGAATGAGCGCTTCTCTCGCAACATGAGCGGCCAGATCAATCGGTGCCGTGCCTGCGAGGCTACCGCCAAAAGTACCGATCGCCGTGCGCGCACCATCCAGAATCACGATATCCCGGGTCATTTCAGCAGTCCTCCGCGTTGTTTTGCTTGCGAGAACCTAGTCCTGGCCAAGCGTTACAACAAGGCGAACATCGTTTTCTCAGGACCTATCGCGCAACCACACCTCGACCCGGCGGTTAGCCCCGCGGCCCTGGGGATTGGTGTTGCAGCCGACAGGCAACATTTCACCAAAACCCAATGAGGTGATCTGAATTCCATCCAATGCGCCCGGAGGCACAGCATTGCGCAGCTGGTCCTCAACCGATCGAGCACGGCGTTCCGAAAGTCCGCGATTCAAGTCAAACAGTCCGACAGAATCCGTGAACCCGACCAACAGCACCTCTTTGTTACCAAAGCGGCCCTCTGCGACAAGGCGTGCAAGACGTTCAATATCCGCCTGAGATTTTTTCGTCAGAAGCGACCCACCAGCTGCAAATCGCAACGTAAATGATACGCGCTGGGCACCGCGAAGCTGTGCGACCATGCGCCGGAACTCCTGCAATGGAGTCTCCTGCGACACGGTCAAGCCGTGCACAAGGCGTTCTCCCTGATCACCGAGACTCACGCGCTCGATGGCCTGGTCCACAAAACCTGCTTCCTGGACAAATGGCTGTGCAGCTTCGGATGTTGCAAACTCAATAATTTGGCGCGCATGTGTCGATATCTCGTTCGGCGCAGCGTAGAGGTAAAGCCTCCGCGACAGCGGATACTCTTCGGACTTCATGGAGAAGGTCGTGGGGTAGGAAAGGATCCCGCATTCCTGCCGAATTGGTAGCGCTCGCGCCGCCCGTTCGTAAGCCGCTGAAGTGACCCCGATCCCATTCGGGTCACCGGCCACCGAGTCGGACACCTTGATGTTGCTGACAACTCGGTTGGCGGTTGGCGATATATCAGTTCCGAATGGCGCAAGCACCAAAGCGCCAAAGGTTTGAAAAGTCCCGGACTTGTCATCCAGAGCATATAAATTGATCGGCGCATCCTCGCCGCCAAGTTGGGACCAGTTCGTCAATGCGCCCGAGAAGATCAACGCCAACTCTTCCAATGACACGGAAGAGATCTGATTGCTGCTGTTCACGATCGCAAGAAGGCCATCCAATCCGATGATATGCTCGTTCTCGGTGTCGCGCAGCTCTCCCACACCTGCTTGCGCGAGGGCGGACAGATCGTTGTCGCGCATCCGGCGGGACGACATAGCGATCTCAGCCAAGCCCTCTCCAATGCCGCGATACCCGCTCGATGAGCCCTGAGCACTCAAGTCAATCTTAGCCATCTCACGGCCATCTTCATGAATGATGCGCGCAACGCGTTGTTCGCTACCGCTCCCGACTTCCAGCACAAATTCAGCCTCGAGCGAGTCTGCATAACCTTCCAACAGCGCCGGCATGAGCTCTGCACCAATGGTGTTCGAGCCGTAAACTCCAAACTCTGCGCCAAAAAGTACATCCTTGGGACAGGCCGCGCCCTCGCAGTTCACCTTCGTCCCATCCACCTGAATGACGCCTAGCACGGTTTCGATCGTGTAAGTCCCACCGTCGAAATCCAGCAACTCGCCACGCAGCTGTGTGAAGCCATCGAAGGACACCAACGTAACCGAATTGTCACTCTGTGCAGATGCCTCTTCGTTACTCGTGATGCCAACCACACCGACTGCGACCGCCAGCACGGCAAGTTTGTTCCAAGCACGCATCATAGTTCCCGTTTCCGCCTGCGG
>JBGCFK010000179.1:0-8064 GCA_045106875.1 Paracoccaceae bacterium
CCGCTCCATGCACCTGAAAAACGTTCTTCGCCAAATCAAGGCCAATTATGCTAATCTCTTCAATAGACGCCTCCAGTCAGGTTGTTTGCCAATCCACTATGACACATCAAGGCCAGCGGGGGCGTCTACACCTTCAGAACCATGGATGATGGCGGGCGCCAACGTTGGTTCAGCCTGGAGCAGATCAACGAGATCCGGCGCCGCGTCCGCTTTCGTGGCAAGAGCCTTGTTCCGGACCGACCCGGAGGCCGTGCGCTCCGCGCTGCGATCACCAACTTCAAGGGCGGTGGAGCAATCCGGGCGTTTCCAGATGTCGGTCTACGAGCAGGACTATCGCCAGATGACGCGCGAGACGTGGAAGCGTGCGCGGGGCAGCTTCGACAATGCCTATGGCGAGTTTCGCGCAACATGGCTGAAGGCATGGCAGGATCGGGCGGCTGCTACCGATCGGAGGGTCGCGTCATGAGCAAGAGCCATAAGAACAAGTTCGGGATCACCAGCGTGGATGACGCGGCGGTGGGGCAGGTGTCCTTGCGCCGCGGTGGTGGGCCAATGTCCTCGGCGGTCCGGGAGACGGTGGAGAATGTCGCGGAGGCGACAGAGGTTCGCGTCGAGCAGCGCAAGCAGAACGCCGCCGATGCGCGGTTGTACCGGACGGCACTGGAGGAGGGCAGGGTGATCTGGCGGATCCCGGTCGGTGATATCCTGACCACTGATCTGCCGCGTGATCGGATGGATCTGGATGGTGTTGCCCGCTCAGACGAGATGGACGAGCTGAAGGCGTCTATCCGGGTGCATGGGCAGAAGGAGCCCATCGAGCTTTATCGGGACGAGTACGGTTACCTGCAGCTGAAGAAGGGGTGGCGTCGGTTGACCTCTCTCAGGGCTCTGCACGCCGAAACGGGAGACGAGCGGTTTTCCCAGGCGCTTGCCCGGGTTGATACTGACGAGATTACCGATCGGTTACCGCGTTACGTGGACATGGTAGAGGAGAACATCCTCCGTCAGGATCTGACATTTGCCGAGATGGCCCAGGTTGCCATCGAAGCTGCGCGGGATCCCGAGGTCGAGGGAGAAGTGCCCGAGGACATGGTGCTTAAGCTTTACAGTGCGCTGCACAAGACCAAGCGGTCCTATATCCGAAACTTTGTGACGCTGTTGTCGGCGCTTGGGAATGACTTGCCTTTTCCCAAGGCGGTGAACCGGGATCTGGGCAACGACGTTGCGCGGGCACTGAAGGATCGGCCAGAGCTTGCCGAAACCTTGCGCGAGAAGTTGGTCGGTTGTGTGAATGCAGAACGACAGAACGCGATGATGCGCTCCGCGTTGAAGCTAGCCACAGAAGTCGAAAAGACGGCCCCCGCGCGCGACCGGCAGAAGTTCGAATTCTATGTGGGTAACGCCAAGATCACTGCGCGCAATGGCGAGTTTCGCATCAAGGGCCCCACAGATTTTACCGAGGTCCCGCGTGAGCAGCTTGAGGCCGCTGTGGCCGCGTTTCAACAGGTGCTGAAAAAGGGATTAGGTTACCGGCCGGTAACCTCAGACTGATCGGGCAGGGGATCTACTGCCACGCAACAACTGACTGCTCCAAGACCGGAGACGTCAGAGGTTTGTCAGTAGCCTGTTCGCACTCATGCACGACCAGCTGCTGATGCGGGAGTGCGCAGTCCTTGTGTGCAAGCAAAGCCGCTGCGGGCCCGTTGCTGGGAATCAGCCGAACCTCGAACCCACCTAGCCCTCGAATTTCATTGGCCACATGTTCGCGCGACAGGAATTGTCCGGTGCCGCGCCACATGATCGCCTGACGCATCAGCCACGCTGCAGGTGCATGTGCTGGCGCTTGTGCGCAGAACGCGAGACAAAGAACACCGCCGGGACGCACCACTCGGCAGAGCTCACGCAAAGCGAGCTTGGGGGCAGGGGTGGTCTCGAGAGCCCAGGCGCACGTGACCATGTCAAACTCGCCATCCTCGAAGGGCAGGGCCTCGAGCCACCCCTTCACGCGCCGCGCGGGAAGATCGGAGCATCGGGTCAGCATTTCATCCGATGGGTCGAGCAGGGTGACGCATGCTGGAGAAACCCCCTCGGCGACCAGTGTGCGAGCGAATGTGCCAGTGCCGCAGCCCGCGTCGAGCAGGTTGGTGTCGGGCGTTGCGAGCGCCCGGACTGCTGCCTCGAGCGCGACCTGTGCTTCGCCGCCGGCATGCCTCAACCAGCGCCGGTGAAGCCTGTCATAGTCGGGCGCCAGCCGGTCGTAGAGGCGGACGCAGTCCTGTTGTGGTAAGGTCAGGGACATCTCAGGCGCTCATTTTCTTCTCTGCGGGAACAGGCGCCTTTGCATCTGCGCCTGCTGACCAAGTCCACGAGGTCCAGACAATGGCTGTCATGGCCCCCGGTTCGAGGACCATGTGAAGCACGTCGTCCATCTCGGTCGGCGTGTTGGTCAAGATCACAACCGCCACCAGAATGACCGCGCCAAACAGCACAGGTTCCTCGGTGATCGCTGAGCCGTTGTTGGTGCCAGTCAGCAGCATATCGGGATGGGACTTCAATGCGAACTGGTGGATGTCGCGCGAGGTGATGGTGAGCAGAATGAACTGCCATCGGGCTGGCAGCTTGATGTCGGGGGCGTTCGTATCCAAGAGCATAGCCTTTCCCGATAAGCTTGCGCACGGTTGGTGATGAAGGCGCTGATCAGGGCGTTCGCGTTCTTCACAAATACTGTCTTCGAACAGCGTTTTGCGGATTGGTAGTGTGGCTGTCATGGTTCACCTCTCGACTTGAGAGGGCGATATAGCTATACGCTAGTAGCAGGCATATTGCCAAAAATTCTACATTAGATATACGTTTATGTATGAACTGGCAGGCAATTTCCTTTGACTGGAATCATGTGCGGGCGTTCCTTGCGACGGCTGAAGAGGGCTCCTTCAGCGGCGCGGCACGGGCGCTGAAATCTACCCAGCCGACTGTTGGCAGGCAGATATCGGAGCTTGAAGCGCGTCTTGGTGTGACTCTCGTCGAACGCAGCGTCAGGGGCCTGACGCTTACCGATGCGGGCCGGGACCTCCTCGAACACGTGCGGGCCATGGGCGAGGCAGCGACGCTGATCTCGATGTCAGCGTCCGCGCATGCGCAGGAGGTATCGGGCGAGGTTGCAGTCACAGCCACAGACCTGCTTTCGGCGGCGATCCTACCGAAGGTCCTTGCTCCACTGCGTCGGGACGCACCCGGGATACGGGTGTGTATCGTCGCCTCGAACGAGACGCAGAACCTGAACAAGCGCGAGGCCGACATCGCGATCCGTCATGTCCGCCCGAACCAGCCAGATCTGATCGCACGCCATGTCGGCAATTTCCGAGCGAACCTTTACGCAGCGACCAGCTATCTTGACAGCGCAGGGCGGCCCCGCGCCCCGCACGACATCGCCGATCACGCCTTTGTCAGCAGCCCGGACCCGGATCGGCTGATCCCTGCGCTGCAAAACATGGGCATTCCCGTGCGGGCAGAAAACTTCGTTATGAACAGCCAGAATGGCGTGGTTGTGTGGGAATTGTTGAAGTCTGGTTTCGGCATGGCGATGCTCCCCGAGATTCTCTGTGAAGCCGAGCCGGGCGTCGAGATGGTTTTGTCCAGCTTGCCTTTTCTGGAGTTCCCGATCTGGCTTGTTACGCACAGGGAGTTGCAAACAAGTCAAAGGATCAGGGTCGTCTTTGATCAGCTTGCCCGTGGGTTGGCCGAGGCGGCTGGAAACACCAGTGCCACACAAGACCAACAAGGCGGCAGTTGACTGGCGTGTAGTTGCGGCATCCGGCATGCGAGATGCGCATCGCTCGTTCGAAACGCAGGCATCCCGGTGCTTAGAAGCCCAATTGCCACGCGCGCTGCTGATTGGGCGTTGTCGGCTGAGACTCAACCAATACGACGCTCAGGCAGCCACATGCCGCTCACGCAGATCTGCCAGAACCTCGGCTGTGATCTCGAAGGAGCGGACGCGCGCCGCGTGGTCATGAATCATGCCAGTCACCATTAATTCGTCGGGCTGGTAAGCGTCCACGAGAGCGCCCAATTGTTTCCTGACTGCTGCCGGTGAGCCCGTCGCCGAGCAGGACATTGCCTGCTCCACATGGGCTCTGACAGAGACAGGGATCTCTGCATCAATGTCATGGACCGGAAGCGGAAGTTTGCCGGGTTTGCCGGTACGCAGCCGTGCAAAGGACAACAGTTGGGAGGACCGCAGATACCTCGCCTCGTCGTCCGTATCCGCGGCGCAGACACCAGCGGCCATCATGGCATAGGGCGCGTTCAGCCACTCGGAGGGCCGGAAGGTGCTGCGATAGATCGCCAGCGCCTCTTGCAGCATGCCCGGTGCGAAATGCGAGGCGAAGGCGTAGGGCAGGCCCAGATGCGCGGCCAGTTGCGCGCCGTACAGGCTGGACCCGAGAATCCAGACCGGCACAAGCGTCCCCTCTCCGGGGACGGCACGCACGGCTGCGCCTTCCGAAGCCTTGGCAAGGTAGCCCAGAAGCTCGAGCACGTCCTGCGGGAAGCTGTCCTCCGGCGCCATGTGACGTCGCAGAGCGCGGGCAGTCAGCATGTCCGTTCCCGGTGCCCGGCCAAGGCCGAGGTCGATCCTGTCCGGGTACAGCGTGGCGAGCGTGCCGAATTGCTCGGCGATCACCAGGGGCGCATGGTTGGGCAGCATGATGCCTCCCGACCCGACGCGCATGGTACTGGTCGCAGCGGCGATGTGGCCGATCACGACCGCTGTGGCCGCGCTGGCGATACCGGGCATGTTATGATGCTCGGCCAGCCAATACCGGTGATAGCCGAACCCTTCGGCGGCACGCGCCAGATCGGCAGTGTTTGCCAGCGCATCGGTCGCGGTTTTCCCCTCGGGGATGGGAGAGAGGTCGAGAAGAGAGAAGTGCTGCATTTTGGCCTCTGTTTTCTGGAACCCTACCTCGATCGGTCAGGCTGTCCAACACTTGCCGCGCGACAGGCATTCCGGGTCCGGCGTCAGGGTCGTCTTGCCAACCATATCGTGTGACGAGCCCCGCGTCTCCTGTGGCCGGCCCAAACTCCGACGGCTTCTGCCTCGAAACCGCAACGCGACAGGCGCCTCGTGAATGCATCGTCCGGAGCCGCTGACCAGATTGCAAGCACGCCTCCGGGTGTCAGTGCCTGCCGGGCCGCCGCCAGTCCGGCCTCGCTGTAGAGCGACTGGTTGTCAGGCCGCGTCAGGCCGTCCGGGCCATTGTCCACGTCGAGCAGGATCGCGTCGTACTGCGCCGCCGCGTTGCGGATCAGTTCGGCGACATCGGTTGTCCTGACCACCACCCTCGGATCCGAAAGGCAGTCTCCGAAGACATCGCCCATGTACGTCGTCGCCCAGGCGACCACCTCTGGAACGATCTCGGACACGACAAGGCTTGCGTCGGTACCGGCAATCGCCTGGGTTGCCCGCAGCGTGAACCCCATGCCAAGCCCGCCGATCAGGATACGCGCGGCCGGGCGGCCGGGCAGCAGGGACAGCGCCTGTGTTGCGAGCGCCTCTTCCGATCCCCCCAGCCTGCTGTTCATCAATTCGTTCCCGCTTGGCAACCGGATCGAATACTCGGTGTCCCGGCGGAACAGCCGGAGCGTGGTGCCGTCCGGTGTGACAGCGCTCGCCAGATCTATCCAAGGCCGCATCCAGAACTCCCGTTTGCCCGGGACAATAAAGCCCGAACACAATCTAGACCACATGTTCGCCAGAGACGGGTTCCCCAGTGTCAGGCGAATTTGCGGGCTAGCTTGCCATCCATCCACCATCGACCATCAAATTTTCGCCCGTAATAAAGGTGGCCTCGTCGCTTGCCAGAAACAATGCTGCATTTGCGACATCCAGCGGACGCCCGAGACGTGGCCAGGGCGTACGTGATCTGGAGTATTCGAGTACCTCGGGCGCGACTGCGCCGCCGCCCCGTCCTGTCAGGATCTTTCCCGGTGCCACGGCATTGCAGACGATGCCGTCCGCAGCATAATCCCCGGCGATCTGGCGTGTCATGTAGACAACGGTGGCCTTTCCCACTCCATAGGCGAAGGCGCGTGGGCTGCGCACCATGCCGTGCTGAGAGGAAATGTTGACAATACGGCCCCGCACATCGTCACGCGGTTCCTGACGCAGCATCTGGCGCACGGCGGCTCGGCATCCGAGGAAGACACCCTTCGCGTTGACCCCCATGACGTTGTCCCAGTCCTCGTCGGTTGTCTCGTGCATGCGCTTGGGAGATCGGATCGCCGCGTTGTTGACCATGACATCCAGCCGGTCTGCGCGCGCAACAAGCGCGTCAACGTCTGCTGCCTTCGTGACGTCGCACTGGACAAACTCGGCAGAACCGCTGGCCGCCTGAATGACGTCAACGGTCTTGCCGCCTCCCTCCAACGGCTCATCGACAATGTCAGCCACCAGAATCCTGGCGCCTTCTTCCGCAAACCTGATGGCAATGGCCCTGCCAATTCCGGAGGCGCCGCCGGTCACAATTGCAGTCTGGTTATTCAGTCGCATGGTAAGCTCTCGCAGGTCAGTCGGGGGATGTCCATGTGTACTCCGACGGTGGGTTTCAGACAGTATAGACGATGTCGTCGACAAGTGGCTGGCTTTGGTTCAGAGCATCAAGGCTGCCCGGTACGACTGATCGCAGGCAGATCATTCCAACTGATGCCTGTCTCTATGGTCAGTCAACAGGACTATGCGTGCGCATCAGGAAATTCTGTCGATATCCGCAGAAGATCTGTCACCCCGATACTGTACGCGCGTACCGTGTTCACACAATCGGCTGATACACGGGATTATGAGCCGAGCGCGTCGTATTCAGGAGAGTATCTACGCCAGACGGCGGGTATGGACACCCTCAGACACATGGAAGATCGAGACTGCCATGACCGCACTCAACCAGCAGATGGACGCTCAGCCGCGCCACGCATTCGCGATGGCGTTGATGGTCATAAGTTCGGTCAGCATCAGTTTTGGCGGCCTCATACTGCGCAACATTGATGATGCCGATGTCTGGCAGATCAACTTCTATCGGTCGCTGGCGCTGGTCTTCACCGTCACACTGATCATGCTGTTCCGGTATCGGGCGCAGACCGTGCAGAAGGTTCGGCAGATTGGCAGGCCGGGATTGGTTGCCGGGGCATTGCTGGCCGGTGCAGGGATTGCGTTTCTGCAGGCCATAACAAACACGACAGTCGCAAATACCCTCTTCACCCTCAGTGCCATTCCGTTTCTGAGCGCCTTTCTGGCCTGGTTGTTTCTGCGCGAGATGCTGAGGCGTTCGACGCTGGTCACCATGCTGGCGGCAGCGGTCGGAGTTGCCGTCATGATGGCGGAGGGCATCGGGACAGGATCATTCTACGGCAATGCGATGGCTCTGGTGACGGCGCTCTTGTTCTCGGCATATGCGATCATCGTGCGCCAGAACAGAACGATCGACATGCTGCCAGCGTTGCTGGTTTCAGGCCTTCTGATTGTTCTGATTGCAGGCGTGCTGCGTTGGGATGATCTTGTAATATCCATGCATGACATTTTGTTGTGTCTGCTGCTGGGGGGCGGACTGTCAGGGGTTGCCAATGCACTTTTCATCGCCGCGTCACGCCATCTTGTGGCGGCGGAACTGACCCTCTTCATGCTGCTAGAGTTCGCCCTTGGGCCGATCTGGGTATGGATGTTCATCAACGAGGTTCCGACCGAGTGGACCATCGTCGGTGGCGCAATCGTTATTCTGGCCGTTGTCCTGCGATCCTTGTTCCAATTGCGCCAAGACGTTGCGAAGCTTCGGCGAGGTCGCAACAGCCCGATCTGAGCATTTTCGGACCAACCTGAATTGGCCTTGTCGCGAATGTCCCGGCAGGGCGAAGCATGTCAGGGTATTCGTGCCTCATTTGTTCCAAAAACGTTCTGGGGCAGGGCGCGCATGGAGATGCCGCGCCGAAGGGTCCGGGTCTTTTGCGGGAGAGGGCGAAGTCCTACGCTCTCATGAGCGCTTTTCCCTCACCGGCAAACAGAGACCTATCCCACAG
>JBGCFK010000018.1:0-6566 GCA_045106875.1 Paracoccaceae bacterium
CAGAAAAGCGGCTTCATCTCCGGCAACCAGACTTGTGAAGGCAGCGCCGGTCAGATCGACCAACCCGACAGGATCCAGCGGCGACAACTCGGTTTCGAAATGCGCATTCAGGGACAGGACCCAGTCCATGTCATGCGCGGCCATCTCGCGGACGCTCAAGCTATCACCTCCGGCCGGGGAAAGAGGTCGTCCATAGGTCGGGTGCGGCCATCAGGCCCGACCATGCGCACATGCTGCCGACGCAACTGACGCGGCTCGGCAACACCGCAGGAATGGGCAATCATCTCGACCTCCTTGATCACGTTCTCAGCATAGGCCGCCACGTTCTTGTATTTCTCGCGGGGTACCAGACCTTGCTGAAGATGTTTCTTATGCGTCGTGATCCCGGTTGGACAGGTATTCTTGTTGCACTTCAATGCCTGAATACAACCCAGCGAGAACATGAACCCACGCGCCGACACCACGAAGTCCGCGCCCGTCGCAATCGCCCAGGCCACATCGCCGGGGTTCTCCATCTTGCCAGGTGCGTCAATCCGGATCCGGTCGCGCAGGCCATGACGGTGCAGCAGATCCGAAACCATCGGCAGCGACTCGCGGATCGTCAGCCCGACAAGATCCATCAACGGCATGGGCGCGGCGCCCGTTCCGCCATCGCCGCCGTCAATCGTGATGAAATCGGGTGCGCTTTCGGGACCACGCTGTTTGATCTCGGCCACCAGATCCTCAAGCCATGTTGTCCCCGAAACAACAGATTTGAAACCCACCGGCTTGCCTGTCACCTCGCGAATTCGCGCAATCATGTCGAGCAACTGACTGACGTTCTCGACTTCCGCATGCCGGTTCGGCGAAATCGATGCCTCGCCTATTGGAATGCCCCTTATCCGCGAAATTGTGGCATCTACCTTCTCAGCTGGAAGGATCCCGCCCTTGCCGGGTTTCGCCCCCTGAGACAGCTTGATCTCGAACATCTTGACCTGGGGCCGCGCCGCCACATCGCGCAGCTTGTCGTCCGACAACTCTCCCACGCCATCGCGGACGCCATACTTTGCCGTGCCGATCTGAAAGACGATGTCGCAGTCGCCTTCGAGATGCCAGTCACTCAGCCCGCCTTCGCCAGTGTTGTACCAGACCCCTGCCTTGGCCGCCCCGCGCGACAGCGCCTTGACGGCAGGGCGCGATAGCGCACCGAAGCTCATGCCGGAGATGTTGAAGAACGAGGGAGCGTCATAAGGGGTGCGGCAATGCGGGCCAATGCGCAGTGGCTGGGTCGCCGCGTAGTCCTGGTCCAGTGGCGGGAACGGCGCATTCACGAAGATTGGCGTGCCGGCCAGTGTAATATTGCGTGTCGAGCCGAATGCGATCGTGTTGCCCTCGCCGGAAGCGGCCCGCTCGATCCAGTCGCGCTGGGCCCGGTTGAAGGGCATTTCCTCGCGGTCCATGGCGAAGAAATACTGACGGAAGAATTCGCCCAATTCGCTGAACAAGTGTCTGAATCGACCCAGAACAGGGAAATTGCGGCGCACCGCGTCCTTGGTTTGCAGCCTGTCGGCAATGAAGAATGCTACGACCGTCAGGACAACCGCACCCACTGCAACCACGAACAGCGCCGCCATAACCTGCAGGCCTGAATAGACAAATTCCCAGAACAACATGTTCGGCCCTCCCGTATGCGCTGGCACCCTACGCCCGTGATCTCCCGCAGCCAACAGAGGTTTTTTTTCGCGGAACTGTGACGGTGCTCACAGTCGGATAACCGATTCCCTGTCAGTGAGTGCGTGCAGGCCTACAACGGAGATCTCGCCATGAAAAATGTTGTTCTTGCCCTCCTGGCATTCGGATTTATTGGAGCGTTAAGCACTGCGACGCTTGGACCGAGCCGTCATGTTTCGGTGCTGTCTGAGTCGCACGCGGCAGGGCCGACACTGGCCGCAGATCTTGGCGCAGTGAAGTCAAGAGGCGCATTTCTTCTTGTCGAGGCCCGCTTTCGCCGGGCTCAGAACGGCGACATGGTGAAGGTATTGCCGATCAGCCTTAAGGACGGTGAAGCGGCTGCGTTCTCACTGCCAGGCTATCCCGAGCAGACCTTTCGGATCAAACGCGCAGGCGCGACAGTTCTGGTCGAGGTCAAGACAGGCGCAAGCCTGATCTCACGCCTGTTGGGATAGTGCCGGCAGGAAAAGTGGGCTGAAAAGCCCACCCTACCCTCTTACTTCAGTGCAGCGTCGCTGCGGCTGCCTGAGCAGGCCCACGCGGACGCTCACCCAGAACAAGACCATCCTCGTCAGCGCCCACCGGCAATGTGTCACCATCCTTGATACCGCCGCCCAGCAGCAACTCGGCCATCGGATCCAACAGCGCCTTCTGGACCACTCGTTTGAGCGGCCGTGCACCATAGACCGGATCATAACCCTTGTCGGCAATCCAGCCGATCGCATCAGAGCTGATATCCAGCGAAATCTTGCGAGGCGCCAGACGTTTGGCGAGTTGTCGCAACTGGATCTCGACGATCGCATCCATGTTTCCGCGTGATAGCCGGTCAAAGAGAATGATCTCATCCAGACGGTTCAGGAACTCGGGCCGGAAATGCGCACGCACCATTTCCATGACCATCGGTTCGGCCTGGCTCGCAGGCGCGCCATCGGGCAGTTCAGACAGATGGACCGCACCCAGGTTCGAGGTCAGGATGATCAGCGTGTTGCGAAAATCGACAGTCCTCCCCTGCCCGTCCGTTAGCCGTCCCTCGTCCAGCACCTGCAACAGCACGTTGAAGACATCCGGGTGCGCCTTCTCGACCTCGTCGAACAGCACGACCTGATAGGGACGCCGCCGCACGGCTTCTGTCAGCACACCGCCCTCGTCATAGCCTACATAACCCGGAGGGGCACCGATCATACGCGAGACTGAGTGTTTCTCCATGAACTCGGACATATCGATACGAACCATGGCCTGATCGTCGTCGAACAGAAACGACGCCAACGCCTTGGTCAGTTCGGTCTTGCCCACACCGGTAGGTCCGAGGAACAGGAAGGATCCCATCGGCCGATTTGGATCGCTGAGGCCAGCACGCGCACGGCGCACGGCGCTGGAGACAGCGATGACCGCATCCTCCTGTCCGATCACACGCTCGGCGATGACGTCTTCCATGCGAAGCAGCTTTTCGCGTTCGCCTTCCAGCATCTTGTCGACGGGAATACCGGTCCAGCGCTCAACCACCGACGCCACATGTTCAGCCAGCACCGCTTCCTCGACCAGCACGTCGGGTTCCTCGGCATTTTCCGCTGCTTCAAGCGCGCGCTCCAACTCGGGGATTTTGCCGTATGACAGCTCGCCCGCCTTGGCCAGATCACCCATACGCTTGGCCTGTTCCAACTCGACCCGCGCCGCGTCCAGTTCTTCCTTGAGGTCCCGCGCCGCGCCCAGCTTGTCCTTTTCAGCCTGCCATTGTGCGGTCAGGGCAGCGGAGTCTTGTTCCAGATCGCCCAGCGCGGTCTGCAACGCCGCCAGCCGATCTTTCGAGGCAGCATCGGTTTCCTTCTTCAGCGCCTCGACCTCGATCTGCTTCTGCAGGATGTCGCGGTCGAGCGCGTCCAGCTCCTCGGGTTTGGAATCCCCCTCCGTGCGCAAACGAGAAGCGGCCCCGTCCATCAGAGCGATGGCCTTGTCCGGCAGGAACCGGTCAGCAATGTAGCGATTCGACAAAGTCGCGGCTGCCACCAGCGAGCCATCCGAGATCCGAACCCCATGGTGAACTTCGTATTTCTCCTTGATCCCGCGCAGGATCGAGATCGTATCCTCCACCGTAGGTTCAGAGATGAAGACAGGCTGGAAGCGCCGGGCCAATGCTGCATCTTTCTCGACGTGCTGGCGATATTCGTCCAGCGTGGTCGCGCCGATACAATGCATTTCGCCCCGCGCGAGCGCCGGTTTCAGCAGGTTCGAGGCGTCCATCGAGCCCTCCCCCTTGCCTGCTCCGACCAGTGTGTGCATCTCGTCGATGAACAACACCACGTTACCAGCGGCATCGGTCACCTCGGCAAGCACCGCCTTCAGGCGTTCCTCGAATTCGCCGCGATACTTTGCCCCTGCTATCAGCGCGCCCATGTCGAGCGCCATAAGGCGTTTGTCTACAAGGCTTTCGGGCACATCACCGTTGACGATGCGCATGGCCAAACCCTCGGCAATAGCCGTCTTGCCGACACCCGGCTCGCCGATCACGACGGGATTGTTCTTGGTGCGGCGGCTGAGGATCTGGATACAACGACGAATTTCCTCGTCGCGGCCGATGATGGGGTCGATCTTGCCGTCGCGGGCAGCTTCGGTCAGATCCCGCGCGAAGCGATTGAGCGCGTCATAGCCCTCCTCAGCCGTGGCTGTATCAGCCGTGCGCCCCTTGCGCAGATCCTCGATGGCAGAATTCAGCGTTTGCGGGCGCACGCCGGCGGTTTCAAGGATCTTTGCAGCTTCTGTGCCCTTGGCCATGGCCAGAGCCATCAGCAACCGCTCGGCAGTGACAAAGCTGTCGCCCGCCTTGTCGGAAAGCTTGCTGGCATCTTCCAGAAGCCGCGCGACGCCGGGGTCGAGGTAGATCTGCCCCTCGCCGCCAGAAACCTTGGGTTGCCGCGCCAGCGCAGCATCGACGCCTGCTTCTACAGCATTTGCATCGCCGCCCGCCGCCCCGATCAGGTTGCGGGCAAGCCCATCACTGTCTTCCAAAGCTGCTTTCAGAATATGTTCGGGCGTCAGCCGCTGATGTCCCTCGCGCAATGCAAGCGCCTGGCTTGCCTGCACCAACCCGCGGGCACGGTCCGTGAACTTCTCCAAGTTCATATCTGTTCTCCTTCAGCCCATCCCACCTGCGTCCGACATGGCCCGCTTGGAGGACGTCTTACACGTTGGGACGCCCTATATGGCACGCCCGATATACATGTGGTGTTTATGCAACGTTCTGGCAAGAGAGCGTCCTCCGGATGCGGCGATTCAGAATATACAGACATCGGGCGCGTCAGATTCCTGTGATGCGGACGCTTGTTATTATGCTGGCCTTGTGGCCCGTTGCGGGTTTGGCTCTGGACCGGGCGCTGCTGCCGCGCGACTGCCGGGTTGAGCGTCTGGAGCACGCCTTGGTAGCATGCCTGGATCACGTGGCAGACCAGATCGGCGCTTCGATGAACGCGCGCATTGCGCTTGCAACCTCAGATCTACAAGCGGCAACCGGGCCGGAACTGATCGCGCTGGATCAAGGTTTGAAACGTGCTCAGGAACGCTGGCGGCTGGCTGTCAGTGCTGCCTGCGAGGTATCGACATCGGAAAAGATCGAGCGGGCGCTCTGCCGTCTGGAGGCGACAAAGCTGCGCAAAGCGCGCGTCGAAGAGACATTGGCGGAACTGCGATCCCGCATGGGTGCCGATCCGCTATACCCGATTCCAGATCCAGATGCAGTCGAGGTTCTGATCCCGCTGGAACTGCCGCCCGGGATCGGGGGACCCGACGCTGATGTGCGCGTTCCACTCTTGGTTCCGGTCACGCCGCAATAGGATTCATCTGCATCTTGTGCTAGGGCGCGTCGAATTCACCAGAAGGAGTGTGTCCGGATGACTTTGTCGGTATCAGATGATCGCCTGATCGTCGCCCTGGATGTACCCAATGCGCTTGCCGGCGCGGAACTGGCAGAGCATCTTGGCGATGCCGTTTCATTCTACAAGATTGGGTTGGGCATGCTTACGGGCGGCGGTCTGGCTCTGGCCAACGAGCTGAAATCCGAAGGCAAGCGGATCTTTCTGGACATGAAGCTGTTCGACATCGGAAACACGGTAGAAGCTGCCGTACGAGGACTTGCGCAGTTTGATCTGGATTTCCTGACCGTCCATGGCGATCCGCAAGTGGTCCGGGCAGCCGTTGCCGGGCGCGGAAACAGTGCGATGAAAATCCTGGGCGTGAGCATACTCACTTCGCTAGACCGCGCAGATCTTGACGAGATGATGATCCAGGACGGCGCTGTTCAGAACCTTACGGTCGAGCGGGCGAGGCGCGCGCTGGCGGCGGGTGCGGACGGTGTGATCTCGTCACCTCAGGAAGCGAGCATGATCCGTGCTTTGCAGGAAGCTGACGGGCGACTTATCGTGACCCCGGGTGTTCGCCCGCAAGGTTCGGCGCTGGGCGATCAGAAACGCGTTGCCACACCAGCGACTGCGATCGGCGATGGCGCGGACCATATTGTCATCGGGCGACCTGTTTACGGCGCAGACAATCCACGTGCCGCGGCTGAAGCAATTTTGGAGGAATTGCGCGGAGTTTGACCTAGCCCTTCAGGGCTTTGGCGACCTCGGCCTGGATCAACGACATGACGTTTTGCGACATGTTGGCTCCGATCTCGCCGTTCATGAGCTCCTCTTTGAGCACATTCCGGATCAGATCGCTGGCCTGATCACTTTCAAGCTGTTCCAGCACCACATCACGGACCATTCCGCGCAGCTGATCAGGATCGATTGCGGCCGGTGTCACAGTCGCCTCGTTCTCTTCTTCATCCAGACGCATATCTCGCGTCAGCTCCAAAGGGATCTCCACAT
>JBGCFK010000180.1:0-4691 GCA_045106875.1 Paracoccaceae bacterium
TGGGTTAAGCATGAAAACCACACGCCCTGCGGTGCCTTCAAAGTGCGCGGCGGGCTGGTCTATCTGGACGAACTGGTCCGCCGCGAGCCCGATTGTCCCGGCATCATCACTGCGACGCGTGGGAACCATGGCCAGTCGATCCCGTTCGCTGCGCGCGCGCATGGCTTGTCCGTAAAGGTGCTGGTGCCCGAGGGCAACTCGATCGAGAAGAACGCAGCCATGCGTGCATGGGGTGCCGAGGTTATCGTCCATGGCCATGATTTCGAGGAAGCCCGGCTCGAGGCGATCCGTCTTGGTGAAGCCGAAGAGTTGCATATCATCGGTCCTTTCCACGAACCGCTGGTGCGCGGTGTCGCCACCTATGCACTGGAGCTGTTCGAGGCCATCTCGGGATTGGAACGGGTTTATGTGCCCATCGGGATGGGTTCGGGCATTTGTGGGCTGATCACGGTGCGGGACCTGCTGGGCTTGGACACCGAGATCATTGGCGTGGTGTCGGACAGCGCACCTGCCTATGCGCTTAGTTTTGATGCCGGTGAAGTTGTTCAGACCAATACCTGCGCGACATTCGCGGACGGGGTCGCATGCCGGGCGCCATGGGCGGAGCCGCTGGCAATCATCCGGCAAGGCGCCGCGCGAATTGTTCGCGTGACCGATGCCGAAGTCGCCGAAGCGATGCGGATCTACTATCACGATACACATAATGTGGCAGAGGGCGCAGGAGCCGCGCCTCTGGCCGCAGCCTTGCAGGACCGAGACGTCAACGCAGGTGCCAAGATCGGAGTGATCCTGTGCGGCGGGAATGTCGATACGCCAATATTTGCCAAGGTGCTGGCAGGCGAGACGCCAACGGTCTGATCGCACTGACGGAGCCAAGTACCTCCTGTCTCCCGACCTTCCCCTTGATGCCGATTCTGGTTAAAGCTCGATAGATATATGCGCTGGGCAGGCGCGGCAGCTGTGCCTCTGTCCGGGCCTGCACCATGAGACGGGGATCGACATGGCAGATTATCTGCTGGACGCGCGGGGACTGACCAAACGGTTCGGCACCTTCGCGGCCAATGAGGATGTCTCGCTGACCATCCGCCCCGGTGAACGCCATGCCTTGCTGGGTGAGAACGGTGCGGGCAAGTCGACGCTGGTCAAGATGCTTTACGGCATTCTGCAGCCCTCCGCAGGCGAGATCCGATGGAAAGGCACGCCCGTGCGCATTCCCAACCCGGCCACTGCGCGAGCCATGGGGATTGGCATGGTGTTCCAGCACTTCTCGCTTTTCGAGGCGTTGACGGTCGCCGAGAACATCGGGCTCGCCTTGCCGCCCGAACAAACTGACCGTCTCGCTGCACGGATTGCCGAGATTTCTGTTGCTTATGGTCTGGCCGTCGACCCGGACCGCCCTGTCCACACGCTGTCGGTCGGAGAGAAGCAGCGCGTCGAGATCATCCGCTGCCTGCTGCAATCGCCAGAGTTGATCATCATGGACGAGCCGACCTCGGTGCTGACGCCGCAAGAGGCAGACGCTCTGTTCGTTACCCTGAACCGGTTGGCAGAGGATGGCTGTGCGGTGCTCTACATATCGCACAAGCTGGAGGAGGTCCGTGCACTTTGTGACACTGCGACGGTGCTGCGCCGCGCACAGGTTGTCAGCAACTGCGATCCGAAAACCGAAAGTGCCCGGTCGCTGGCCGAGATGATGGTGGGCACCCATCTGGGCCAGACCCAGCGGGAAAATCTGCCGGAGCGAGGCCCGGCGCGGCTGGAGATCGACCGGCTTTCTTTGCCCGCACCGACGCCGCAGGCGCGGGCTTTGCGTGATGTCTCACTGACCGTACGTGGCGGCGAAATCGTCGGGATCGCTGGCGTCGCAGGCGAGGGTCAGGACGAACTGATGGCCGCGCTCATCGGCGAACGCCGCTCTGGCCCGGATACGGTTCGCATCGATGGGATCGCCATGGGTCATCGCGGTCCGACCGCGCGGCGGCGCGCGGGCGCTGCGTTTGTGCCCGAGGAGCGCAATGGACATGCAGCGGTCGGTGACCTTTCCCTTTCCGGCAACGTGCTGCTGTCCCATCACCGGGCCGAGGGTCTCTCGCCCATGGGGTTCCTGTCATTCAAGCGTGCGCGAGACTGGGCCCGCCGCGTGCGCGATGGCTTTGATGTGCGCAGTGCCGATCAAGACCCGGTTGCAGGCGCGCTTTCAGGAGGCAACCTGCAGAAATTCGTCGTGGGACGCGAGATCCTGCGGGCTCCCGCTGTTCTGGTTGTCAGTCAGCCGACCTGGGGTGTTGATGCCGGCGCGGCAATGACGATCCGTCAGGCTTTGTTGGATCTGGCCCGGCAAGGTTCGGCCGTGCTGGTGCTGAGCCAGGACCTGGAAGAGCTGTTCGAGATCGCTGATTATATGTCTGTGATTAACAATGGCCGGCTTTCGAAGCCTGAGCCTAACAATCAAATGACGCCGGACCGTATAGGTCTGTTGATGGCGGGCGCCGCAACGGAAGCTGCATGATCACTCTGGAAGCCCGATCTCGACCCTCGGCCCTGCTTGTCGTCCTGTCGCCAGTGATCGCGATTGCGGCCATGCTGTTCACAGGCGCATTGCTTTTGCTGACGCTTGGCAAGGATCCGGGCGCGGCGCTCTATGTCTATTTCTTCCAGCCGCTAGATGAGTTCTGGCGCTACCTCACGCTGCCTGATGAACGGGCGACCTGGATTTATACGCCCTCCGAGGTGGTCGTCAAAGCTGTGCCGCTGGCCTTGATTGGCGCCGGTCTCGCCGTCTGTTTCCGCGCCAATGTCTGGAATATCGGCGCTGCGGGACAATATACTCTGGGTGCGGTGTTTGCTGGTGGTGTCGCTCTTTGGGGTCCGGAGGATCCCGGACTGTTCGGTCTACCCATCTACCTTGCCGCAGGTGTCCTCGGCGGCATGGTCTGGGCCGCGATCCCTGCACTGCTGCGCACGCGCTTCCATGCCAACGAGATTCTGGTTTCGCTGATGCTGACATATGTCGCGGCGTTGTTGCTGGATTGGCTGGTGCGAGGGCCTTGGAAAGACCCGCTGGGCTTTGGTTTTCCGCAATCGCGCGACTTTGCACAGGCCTATATCTTGCCCGTCATGGTTGATGGCACCCGTTTGCATGTCGGGTTGTTGATTGCCATCGCAGTGGCGCTGGCATTGTGGCTTATGATGGCACGCACGGTGAAAGGCTTTGAAGTGAGGGTGGTCGGGACGGCTCCGCGCGCAGGTGCGTTTGCCGGTTTCTCGCAGTCCGGTACGATCTGGTTTGTCCTGCTGCTGTCGGGTGGGTTGGCCGGGCTCGCTGGTGCAATTGAGGTTTCGGCGACGGTGCAGCAACTCCAACCGGATATCTCGGCAGGTTATGGTTTTACCGCGATCATCGTCGCATTCCTCGGGAGGTTGAATCCGGCAGGGGCGCTTTTGGGCGCGTTGGTGCTGGGCATCACCTATATTGGTGGCGAGAACGCCCAGATTGCATTGAAACTGCCCAAGAACGTTACCGGCATTTTCCAGGGCATGCTGCTCTTCTTCCTGCTCGCCTGCGATACGCTGATCCGATACCGGATCCGGTGGAGCCGCTGATGGAGGCGTTTCTGATCTCGATGATCATCGCTGCCACGCCCGTACTGCTGGCTGGGCTGGGTGAGCTGGTGGCAGAGCGCTCGGGCGTGCTGAACCTCGGGGTTGAAGGCATGATGCTGATGGGCGCTGTGGCAGCGTTCGCGACGGCGTCTACGCTGGGCTCGACCCCGCTGGCGATCCTTGTCGGTGCCGGTGCGGGTATGGTCATGGCGCTGATCTTTGCGGTGCTGTCGATCTCGCTGATGGCCAATCAGGCGGCCACAGGGCTGGCGCTGACGATCTTTGGCATTGGCGCTTCGGGTCTGGTGGGGCAGGGCTTCGTCGGGCAGGCTTTGGAGCCACTTCCCAAGCTGGCAATCCCATGGCTTTCCGACGGAACAGTGCTGGGACGTATACTGTTTGGCCATGATGCGATGGTCTACTTGGCCGTTGGGGCCGCAGCGGCCATAGCGTGGTTCCTGTCACGAACGCGCCCGGGCCTGTCGTTGCGGGCGGTTGGTGATAATCCTGAAAGTGCGCATGCGCTTGGTCTTGGGGTGATCCGTACGCGGTATCTGGCGACGATGTTTGGCGGTGCAATGGCGGGGCTGGGCGGCGCGTATCTATCGCTCGCCTACACGCCGATGTGGGGCGAGAACATGACGGCGGGGCGTGGCTGGATCGCACTGGCTCTGGTTGTCTTTGCAACCTGGCGACCTGGGAGGCTGGTGGCGGGCGCGCTTCTCTTTGCAGCAATCGACATTCTGCAGTTCTATGCAGGGAGCGTGGATGCGGCAGTATGCGGCCGAGCACCCTTTCTCTGTGTGGGGGACGCATTCATGACGATCCTGCCTGCGCAGTTCCTGTCGATGCTGCCATATGTGGCAACGATCGTGGCGCTGGTCCTGATCTCCCGCAATGTGGCGTTGACCAAGGCCAATGCCCCGGCCTCGATCGGAAAGCCCTTTCGCGCATCAAGCTGAAATGGTGGCCCCAGGGTTTGTTCCAGCTGTTTGGAAAAAAACACCAAATTGAAAGTGGAAATTATTTTATACATATATATCAATTGGATGACGGAAAAAACTCAAGAAGTTTTCTGGCGGTTGAAA
>JBGCFK010000181.1:0-4989 GCA_045106875.1 Paracoccaceae bacterium
CTTCAGATCCGACATGACGTTCATGATGAACGGCAGCTGCACAGCTTTCTGCGCACCACCCGTCTCAACGTCGTATTCGATCTGAACACGGGGGGCGCGGTTACGCCCAATGAACTTCTGACCGCTGTCCGACATCTCGGCTGCTCCTTCTCGTCCGTCTAGCCTCGGCTCTTCGGCTCTGGCCTGATCAACGGGAGGGCAGGCTTACCACCCCCCGGTGACAGTTCTGCAAGAGTATCCAAATAATTAAGATCAACCAATCCTTTTGTTCGCCGCAAAATTGTTTGCATTGGATTGGCTGGATCTCGATTTTCGTGAAAGGCTGCCAGCTGTTCCAACGCTGTCTTAACGGCTGTCCTGCCATTGACCGATCCCAAGTTTCGGGAGGCGCTGTTACTTGTGGTTGCATTGGCAGCTTGCGCAGCAGCCACCCGCTCTGCAATTTCGCGGAGCAGGACGATCTGCGCGCGGACTTCAGAGAGGTCCGGAACTGTCAAGTTATCTGAGGGGGCTTCTGCCACTGTTTCCACCGGTTCTCCTGAACTCGCGTCTGAAGCAAAATCGGGCAACTCCTCCGGCGAGTCTGTAGCATTCGCTACACTTATTTGATCAAGAGCCGCCCCCACATGGCCTAACGCTGTCTCAAGCGTGTCGATGCCAGAACTCAGCTCTTTGCCCAGATCGTCGTGAGAAACGTCCTCTTGCGCGTCCTGCGACGGTTCGGCGAGGCTTTGCAGTGCTGAGACATCCACGTTGCCCAACTCGAAAGCCGCCTTTTCCGGCCCGTTCGAGCCAGTCGCATCGATCCAGTCGATAAAGCTCGCCGAACGCAATTCGCGCAACCTCAGCAGTATCAATGCGATCGGAGAGGACGGCGCCGACTGCGCGTAGAACCCAAGTATGCCGTCCAGTAATAAGTCGGCATCTTCGGGTGAACTGATGGGGCCAATGTGAGCGGATTGGGACTGCTCCGGGGTGGCGGACGCAATCGACTGCTCATCTTCAGACCCGCCTTCCGACGCTACTGGCTCGCCCGGGCTCTCAAACTCCGCAACTACCTTCGCGTACTTTTCCAGATCTTCAGGTATTGAACCCAACAGGATTGGCCGGTCGAACTTCTCTTCGAACAGCTTTCCCAACCTGCGGAAAATCTTGGCTGTCGCGTCGAGAGCCTTGCGCGTTTCGGTGACCGCCTCGACCGCGTCCGCATTGGCAATCATTTCAGCGATTGCACTTCGATCGGCAGGCGTCTCACCACCGGGCGCCTGCAAGGCACCTGTGGCCATCATGAGGTCGCGTAGGCGAACTTCGCCAAAAACGCTCTTGGATTTGAATATCGTGCCACCTTCCAACGCAATGACGACGCGGCGACGATTGCGGATCCGATCCAGAGCGCGACGGCGCTGATTGAGTTCGGCCTCCTCAGACGCCGGACCCGGGTGCAAGCCCTCCCACTCAGTCTCACAAAGATGCAGCAGTAGATGCGCCGCGGCATGCAGGCCCAGCGCACCATTCACATTGGCTTCAATCTGGATCAGATGCGAGAGCGGGCGCAGGTCCCGGCTTTCTTCCAGCAACTTGATCGCCGCAGGCCGCGCCGCACGGAAATCGGGTGGAGTGGCCGGAAGGTCAGTTCTGGTAAGATGATCAAACTTTCCCGGAATCTCCGTGCACATTCCGTCGAGAGCGACAAACGCTGAGCGGTCCAACACAGGGCCACAAGGCGCGTCGTCCGAAACAGGCGCGTAGAGGTTCGGATTGAGAGGCTTTAAGGGGTCGCTCAACTATCGCCGCTCCGTGGCACCAGACCGAGTGTGCCATCTCCGATAACGACGAATGCAGCCCAGTTCGCCGGATGGGACTGCTCTGGTGTATTGCGAATTGTCGCCCGCGCCTGCCGCAGCGCTGCGCCAAACCCCATGGCAGGAGTCTCGGCGAGGCTTTCGTACATCTCGCCCATAATCTGCGCCGTCAAAGCATCGTCAACCTTCCAGTGGGACGCCATCACAGACCGACTACCGCTGGAAAAGAACGATCGCGCAAGCCCGGACAGGTTCTCACCAGAAATCTCGAAGTTACCGCCGACACCAATCGTGTCGCATGCCGACAGAACCACGAACTGTGCATCCAACTCCATCGAGCGAATTTCCGAACTGGTCAGCAAACCGTCAGACAGGGCACCTGGACCCACAGAAGTCGCCAAAGCAGGCTCGTTGAAACAATCCTCGATTGGCCACACCAGCCCATGAGTTGCGAAGTGCAGAACCTGATAGTCTTTCAGGGTGCCCTGGTTAGCCAGGTCCAGAACGGCTTCTTCAGTGAAATCCGGCCCTGTAACTCGGCGCGAGCCGTTCCCAAGTGCGTTCGTGATGCGTGCGACCTCTTCGCCACTGCGCGGCAGTGCCGGCAGGCCCGCGATCAGTTCAGCAGCATCTCGGCACTTGTTTGGAAGGCCCGTCCGCTCCAGCACCGATTGGACTGTCGTCTGGGTTTCGAAACCGCCGAAAGCGATCACAGGATTCGATGCTCTCGATTGTTGCGCGCGCGAGCGGATATCTACGAGGTTGCGCGGCGATGGCAGATAGCTCAACTCGACTTGGTCACCAAGCCACTGTAGCCCACTGTAATCACCGTTCTGCCAACGGTCCGCCAGAGGCGCAGGATTGTCGACGACCAGCACATCCAGAGGAATACTCTGCAGAACTCCGTTGGTCGTAATGAACAGTCGCTTCTTACCTGCGATCTGCTCCTGAATTCCTCCGAAGAGCAGCCGGTAAAGAACATTGGCCGCCGTCGGCTCAAAAGCGCGGAATTTGCTGTCCGCACCGACATTGAACGAAGCCCGCATATCGTTAACGATACGATCGAAGAAAGCATTCTGGTCGGGAAGGCCGAAACTGTCCAACAAGACCCGTGGGATCTCGACTTGGGCGACTGTCGTACCCTCTGCATCGATTGCCAGAACTGTCGAGCTTGGATTGCCAGTCAGAATCTGGACCAGAACTTCATCCGGTTGAAGCAACTCAGCCACAGCGGGCAGCGCAACCGGTGCGTTGATTGCGTCGGCGTAGGCAGGGGCCAGTTCATCTCGCCGCACACGAAGATCAGCTTCAGCCTCTGATGCTTCGGCGATCTGGCGCTCCAGCTCTACAATCTGTTCAGGCAGAAGCCGGTCAACTTGAGCCTGCGCGCCGCGTAGCCGAGCAAGCCGGTTCTCGGCGTCGCGCCAGTCACGCACAGCTTGAGACTGAGCGGATGCTCCGGCTTCGAAAGTGGCCGCCGCTGCCGCAATGTCATAAGCCGTGAACGAACCACGCACCAACTGGCCTGCCCGGAAGATCAGAGCGGCGCGCTCTTCTTCGGTGATTTCGCCCCGCTTGGCGCCGTCGCTGACGAACTTGATGAAAGGCCAAACGGACTCGTAGTTCAGGTCGACAGGTGCTTGTTCGTAAACAGCAAAGGCCTGCTCAAACGTCTCGTAGGCCAACTCGCGATTTTCGGTGAACGACAGCGCCGTCGCCTGAACCAGTAGTGCACGAGCCAGCAACGGAGAGTTCGCAAGCGTGTCTTCCAATTCCCGCGCAGCATCTTCAGCGGTCGCAGCCGCCATACGCCAGTTACCCCTGGCCGATTGTGCAACAGCCTGTTGCAGGGCAAAGCGCGCTCTCAGTCCGGTCGACGGCAGCGCCTTGATCACATCGATTGCCTGCAGGCTTCGCGCCTCCACCCCATCAATCTTGGCTTCGGAGAGATCAGCAAAGCCAAGCGCATAGTAAGTCTGCGCCTCGGAGATCAATCGGTTTTGCGTCTGTTCATCTACTGCAAAGAGCTCGGAGTCGCCGATGACAGCCAGATCACTGGACTTGAACTGGTCCAGCAAAGCCAGGGTTTCCTGCGCGTGTCGGCGCGCATTCGGCGTATCATTGCGGTTCAGAGCATGCTGCTGAAGATAGGCGCCCAGCTGCATACGGTCGCTCAACGCCAGTGCATTGTCACGATCTTGCAGCAGCCGTTCTGCAGTTTCGAAAGAAACATCGGCCAACAAATAGCGCCGTTGGTTCGATAGGACCAAACCAAGGTTCATATGCGCTTGTGCCGGTGAAGCGGCAATCCCGCAGTTCTGCAAGTCAGGCGTTTCGTTGTAGAGTGCAATCATGCTACGGAAACCACGTTCCGCAGCTGGGTAATCCAGACTGAAGGCATTTCGCTTTGCGTCCTGGGACAGCCGAGCGACCTGTTTGCAAAGCTGGTTGTTGGCACTCGTGTTATCACCGTTTTCTGAGCCCGCACATCCCGCAAGACCCAGGAAGACGCCAAGAAGCCCTGTTGTTAGAACCTTCCGTGTCATTGCTGACCCTCCTGTTCATTCTGGGGGTCAAACAACGCAGGCACAGTCCACAGCTCTTCATTGCCGAAGTTCGCATAGACATCGCCCAGGGTCTCGAAGTCGATTTCAAATATGTTCGGCAGCGAAAGATCGATCTGAGGCAGGTCAAGTGTCGGCGGCTCGTTCGAGCAATCCGCCACGTTTCCGATCTGGCAGTTGTTGAACTGGAAATTAGCACCGCGAGGCCCCACCGGCAGCAGGCCAACGGACTGAGATCGCTGACCGTTAATCGCACCGGTCAAATCAATCAGGTCCAGTCCTGGGTTACCATTGTAATCCAGGTTGTTATCAAGATTCAGGCCAAAATACGCCAGGTTGAAGTCGAACTGCAGCAGGTCAGTTTCCGGGCTGCGGATTGTACGCACCACACCCTCGACATCCCGCAGTAAGATGTTGGTTGCAAAGAAGACGTCCCTGTCGGGCACTTGGTCAAGCAACGCAGGCCCTGCGGTCGGATCACCAAAGGTCACACCGTTCGCCCGGTTTATCAATACGTCGCCTAGCCCGGATGCTGCGCCCACGAGATCTCCAAAGCGCACCGGATCCTCGACAGCGCCTGTGCTGTTTGCAGTAATGATCAGGTTACTCGACCCAGGCCCACC
>JBGCFK010000182.1:0-2630 GCA_045106875.1 Paracoccaceae bacterium
CGGTAAGCGCAGGCTGACCGCCCTCTTAGCCGCCTGATTCCATATGATTGAGAAGGGCCCATCCGCAACAGGAGGGTTCCGATGGATGATACAGTACAAAGTGACGTAATTTCTCATTGTGCCGAAGAAGGATACGCTGGGCGTGTCGATGTCGTGACAGATCCGAGTGGTCGGCGCCGTTGGCCTGAGGACGTGAAAGCCGAGATCGTGCTGGAAAGCTATCGCGACGGCTGCTCGGTGGCCGATATTGCCCGCAAGCACGGAGTGTCCGGGCCACAATTGCATGCCTGGCGCCGCGCCGCGCGCGAGGGCGTGTTGGCGATGCCGGGCGACGACATGCTGGGCTTGGTGCCTGTCGTGGTCGAGGCCAGTGGCGGCGGGGATGACGGCAATCATCCAACTGATCCTCCCGGCACGATCCTCATGGAAGTCGAGGGTGTTCGTGTGATTGTGCCGCCTGGTTTCGACTCTGATCATCTTGGCCGGGTGATCGCCGCGGTCAGAGCATCGGCATGATCCTCCCCGGTGGCAAGTATCACGTCTATCTCGCGACCCGTCCCGTTGATTTCCGGAAGGGTCACGCCGGGCTGTCTTTGGTCGTGCAGACGGTGCTGGGGCATGACCCGTACAGCGGCGCGGTGTTTGTCTTCAGATCGAAACGGGGTGACAGGATCAAGATCCTGGTCTGGGACCAGACCGGTCTGGTGCTGGTGTACAAGCACCTTGAAGGCGGTAGCTTCCATTGGCCCCGACCGGCGGATGGTGTCATCAAGCTAACGCCCGCACAGTTCTCGGCGCTGTTCGAGGGGCTGGATTGGAAGGCCGTTCGGCCCGAGCGCCGCCGGCAGCCAAAACTGGCCGGATAGCCTGCGGCGCGGTGACTCAGGACCAGGGTTTCGGCGGCGTGGAAGGGTCGTGCGGTGTATAATCGGGCATGCCCGAGCCCGCCGACATCGACCCGGGATACGTTGCCGAACTGGAACGACAACTCGCCAGCACAAAGGCACTTCTGGCGGCCTCCGAGGAAGCCAATGCGCGGCTGGAGCGGCTGCTGAGCCAGGCCAAACACGAGAAGTTCGGGCCAAGCTCGGAGAAGGGCGATCCCGACCAGCGCAACCTGTTCACCGAAGATCTCGAAGTGGCTGAGGGGCAGCTGGCAGCTGCTGCTGAAGCAGCCGACAAGGCACTGGGGAGGTCATCCAAGCGCAAGACGTCTGCGAAGCGAAGTTGCCATCGGTCGCGCCATCGGTCCGAGCGACGATGGCGACGGGGAATCTGCCCGAGCACCTCGAACGCGTTGAAGAAGTGATCGAGCCCGAAAGCACGGCCTGTCCCTGTGGCTGCGGCGAGATGGTCAAAGTGGGCGAAGATCGCACCGAGCGCCTTGACGTCGTGCCCGCGCAGTTCCGAGCCCTGGTCACCGTGCGCCCCAAATACATGTGCCGCCAATGTGCGGGCCAATCCCACGCCCAGGCACCCGCGCCGGAATTCCTGGTACCATGCGGCCTGGGCACCAACAGGTTCGCCGTCCATTCCGTGGTCTCAAAGTTCTGCGACCATGTCCCGTTTTACAGACAGGCCGCGATCTGGCGCCGGGACGGGATCGAGATCGACCGTACGTCACGCCCACTGGCGTGCATCCTGCACGACGCTGGCAAACTGGGCCGGGCGCGTCGCGTTCCACATGGCTCCCGTCATCGATGCCATGATCGAAGAGTTGAAGGCCAGCGACCGGCTCTTTGCCGATGGTGAGCCGCGTTGCACGCCATCGGTTCGAGCGCAGCGGCGAACACCATTCCCGTGCTAGCCCCGCGCACGGGCAAGACCCGCAAGGATTACCTCTGGGCAGTGGTGCGCGGTCAGCGGGGGGGGGCGGCAGTGATCCACCGATCGTGGTGTTCCAGCATTCAAGAAGCCGCAGCGCCGAGACGGCGAAGACGATCTTCACCGGCTTCAAAGGTGGCACCCTGACCGTGGACGGTTACGCGGGTTACGATGCGCTTGCCAATCCAAAACGCACCAACCGCCCCTGGGACATCAGTTATTGCTGGACCCATTGGCGACGGCGCTTCGTCGAGTTCAGCCGTACCAAAACGTCGCCGCTCTGCCAGGAGACGATCGACCGTATCGCGCAGCTCTACAGGGTCGAGGCCGAAATCCGTGGCAGCGATCCAGAGGTCCGCGTCGCCATGCGCCAGAAGCTGTCCAAACCCATCGTCGAGGCGCTCCACCCCTGGCTCGAGGCGCAACTCGAGATTCTGCCTTCCAACTCCGACCTCGCCCGGCACATCAAATACGGCCTCAAGCGTTGGGGCGGCCTGACACAGTTCCTCGAACACGGACGGTTAGAGATGGACACGAACGCCGTAGAGAACGCAATTCGTCCGATTCCCCTCACAAGAAAGAATGCACTCTTCGCAGGTTCAGATGACGGCGCGGTCACCTGCGCCCGAATGGCATCGCTGATCGGCACCTGTAAGCTCAACGGTATCAACCCGCAGGCCTATCTCGAATATGCCCTCGAGAAGACACTCAGCGGGCATATGCAGGGAGATATCCAAGAACTCATGCCATGGAACTTCAACGCATAGTCAAGACCAAGCCGAAAGCGCCGTCAGCCGACGCTTACC
>JBGCFK010000183.1:0-10627 GCA_045106875.1 Paracoccaceae bacterium
CTGCCGGGCAATGGATGTCGAGCCAACCGCACCGATCCGCCAGGCCGAGAACAAAGCGGCACGAGATATGGTCGTGCGCACCCGCGAGCGTTTCAATCTCTACCCTGAACGTCTTGTCGGTGACACGGGATACGGCAATGCGGAGATGCTCGGCTGGCTGGTCGAGGATCAGGGCATAGAGCCATTCATGCCTGTCATCGACAAATCGAGACGATCGGACGAGACCTTCTCCCGGTCAGATTTTGCTTATGACCACAGCGAGGACGCGTATCGCTGCCCTGCAGGGCACTGGCTCCGCCAGTACCGTCGTCCCTTCAAGGCCGCCCGCGATGCCGTAGATGACGACGGCCAGCGCCGATATCGCGCCAGCAAACAGGACTGTGATGTATGCCCGCTTAAGCCCCGCTGCACGCCCAAGGAACCTGCTCGAAAGATCCTGCGATCAGTTCACGAAGGCGCGCGAGATATGGCTCGGGACATTGCCAAGACAGACGCCTATGTCGACGCAATGCGTGCCAGGAAGAAAGTCGAGATGCTGTTCGCCCATCTGAAGCGTATCCTGAAACTCGATCGTCTCCGCCTACGTGGACCGCAAGGGGCAAGGGACGAATTCCTACTCGCCGCGACAGCTCAGAACCTCAGGAAACTCGCAAAGCTCGTTCCAAAGTCAGCCTGAACCCGAAACCTCCCGCTGAGCAACGTTCTGCACGCCGATCAAGAATCGATTTTTTCAACAAAATCGGCCCTCAGCTGCCTTTCGCCAACGCCCCTGATTGTTGCGGTCGCGTTCTCGTTTGCCGACATTCGCGGCAGGTGCGAAGGCCGGGACGAAGCCAACTCACACAATCGGGGACAAACCTGCCGTCCGTTCAAACGTGTCGAGTGACTGCTCCTGACCAAGAGCAGAAGCGATGGTGTCACGTGAGCCTCAGGAAGCTTCTCACATGGGGCAGCACAGCGTCCTTCATCGCAAAAGCCTGCCCGTGATCGAGACCTGGCAGCCGCGCAAACGATGCATCCTTCAACATCGAAGCAGCTTTCTCAGCTGGCAAAGATCTGGGATCGGCTTCGCCAACGTACATGAGACATGGCATTTCCATTTTTTCGAGGGCTTGTGCAATTGATGGTCGCTTTGCAAGCACTGCGTGGATAGCAAAAAAATCGTTTTCGAGCACTGCGTTCATGTATTCACTTGGCACGCTTTCAACAGAAATTCCGAAGAACTCCAAAACGGCAGACCGAACGTCATCGTGATCGGTCTGGTAGCCGTTGATGGGCACCCTAAGATCGATTTCGTATGGAGAACTGCCGCCAATTATGAATGCGCTCACGCGTTCTGCAGCGATATTCGCAAGCTCGAACCCAACCCGTCCACCAAGCGAGTAGCCCCAGAAAATAGCGGTATCCAAACCCAGATCGTCCATGATGGCGACAATGTCCCGGGCAAGCATTGATCCTTCGTATGACAGGGGGTCATGCGGCTTATCACTTTGGCCATGCCCACGTGCGTCGATCAAGATCAGAGAGAAGTCATCCGCTAGTTCATCCACGTATCCGACTGCCTGCCATCTGGATCCGCTGCCCATTACGCCATGATGTAACAGGATGGGCGGGCCGACGCCGATGACATCGTAGTGGATAGAAAGCCCCTGTGATTGAACCACTGGCATACCGCACCTCAATGTGTGAGGGATGCTAGGCTGCCAGCCTCGCCATCCACATGCAAGAAGCCGTCTGCTCAAGTATGATTTCTGAGCGATAACCTCGCTTCCGCTAGCCGTACGTACCAGACATTGGCTTGATCCGCAGCATGAGTGAGACTGGGCTCCAAGCCGACATCCGACGGTTTCAGTAGGGCCTGTATCGCTTGAATGACTGCTTTTGAGGTAGGTCCGGGAACGCCATGCGCCGCCAACGAATGTCGTTTCGCAGCCCATCGGTCAGAAGGGTGATGTAAGTCAGGGCTGACTGCGGTCATTCATGGCGCGACGCATCAAGGTTGACTATTGGCCTGGGCTGACGCCCGTCGCGGCGCGCAAATTGCGCATTGTTGCGATGCAGCGAACGACCGTACTGAGCCCCAATGTACCGGATGCTGCAAAGGGCACGAATGTCCTTTCCGAAGGAATATGTTCGCGTCCTACGCTTCGTCAGCACAAACAAATAGCGAAGCCGCGCTGACAGAAACGGCCTTAACTATTTACACATAAAGTGTTCCCAGACGTTTCATTCAGTATGCATTGCGTTCCTTGTTGCTTCGATATGCGGCTGCCGGAAGCTCCGTTAATTCGGACAAATTGACTTGTCTCACCATAGGGAGCTGCTCCAATGTCCACGACCGTTCGAGCACCAGATGGCCAATCGAACACATGCCGTGTCAGGGGGCGGTTGTCTTTCGCTGCGAAGATCACGCTGTGAAGACAAGGATCGCTATCGGTCACCTCGTTGGATGAACCCCAGATTTCACAGCGCGCGATGCGGCGGGCATCCGCGCCCAACTCATCGCGTAGCCCAAGTGTTCGGAATTCCGTCTTGGGATGCAGAAGCACCGTTGTGTTGTAGTTTCTCATTCCATACTGCGCACCACATGCGCCCACGTAAGTATCGGTCGCTTCATCATGGCCACAAACAGCAACAGAGTTGTTTCGCACTGCTACTTTGCAGCCCACACCGGAATATCCTGCCCGGATCGAAGCGACATCTTCTGTCTGGCCTTCAAACGCACGAGGCGCGTTTACGAATTTTTCGACGCTGTAGGCGTTCAGGGAGTCAAAGCCGTAGATGGCATCCCCCAAAACCCCGTCATTCCCGTTCAACTCGGAGGGCAACGCCACGGGATAGGCCAGCGCATTTTCGCACGCATACTGCGGTTTCTTCGCCCCCGGTGGTGTATCGGGTAGGCCCTCTATAAAAATACGCCAACGCTCTGCTTCTTCCACCGTAGTAACGTAGAACATCTTCGATCCCGGCGTGCCTGTTATCTTCGCCATGAGTTCGGACTCGATCATGCGTGCCGTACCCCAAGGCTCGCGGGTGTTAGCCAAGGTGAGGATGTCAAAAACCGTCTCAAGGCCCAGCCTATAGACGCTTTCGATGTCATTGGAGGTGTAAGAACGCGCTTCATCCGCTTCAAGATATGGGCGGTGAAATCCAAGCTGTGCTCGGTAGTGCATACTCCGGCTCAGGCCCGCGACCTCGCCGCCTTGGTAGTTACCCATCATAAACATGATGGCGCAAATAGAGGCGCAGAGCGCCTCGTCCTCAATGTACGTACTAACCCCGCTCTCTAATATGAAACTGGCCATCTCAAGGCCCTCGATCACGCTGCCCCCAGGACTATCGAGACAGAGCACAGACCCCGAAGTGCTTTCGCCATTGTGCACCAACAGATGACCGGAGAGCGCCTTCAGACGTGCCGCGTCTCCGCGTGTGATCTCACCCTCGATTTCAACGCGGCAGTCCCCAGTCTGCACGATACTGATGTCAGCAGCGATTGCTGTGGTTCCGATGAATAGCAAGCAGACGGTACCGGTTAACCAGACAAATGAAACCATAGCTATTTGACTACCTTATAGGACCACGTTTTTTTGCGAAATGCTCCTAATCATGCGGCCTTGGTGTTGAAGGTGCAACCTACACTCGCAGCATACTGGTAAAGACTGCATTTCAAGTAGTGTATTTTGACAGCAGACTTTGGCGCTCAATAATCAAATGAGCGCTTCGTCCCGGCTGCTGACCTTAAGGGCTCTTCGAGCTAGAAATTTCCCGACTGAAACCGTCAGATGGCGGCTCTGAGCCCAAACCCACGTGGGTCGAATTGCTATCGAAGGGGTGGATTTCGGCTCAGTGCATAATAGTTCGTCAAGGCCAAATGCCCTAGATCAACTGTCGTTGCAGATCACACGATAACGAAGGTTAACGATTTTGCCGAGCAATCCTTCAGTCTTAAGGCGCTCTTGGCGTAGCACTATCTCATGCCCACTTGGACAATGCCCACCTTCCGAGATGTGCTCGCTTAGCCGTTTCATTCGACGCGCTTCCGCTTCGGCATCGCCGGCAGGGTAGATGGCGTCTGCCGTGGCGATAAAGTAAAACTTGGTTTTCGGCTTTCCATCATTTACCTGCAATATTGTAAGTCGTTCCTGTTCCCGTTCTGGAAATTCCGCGACTGGGTAGAACCCGTTCTGCGAAATGGCGGCCCGACCGCATGCGCTCAAAGCCAACATCAAAAAGAAAACAGTCACCATCTGTTTCATGCAATTCCCTTCCATTGCGTCGCAAGCACGAGCTGAGTTCGCGGTAACATAACCAACATTCACATAGAAAGACTAATCCGGGTCGAGAACCCGGACGGCAGCTTCGTCCCCGATTGTGTGAACTGGCTGCGCCCGGATCTTCGCGCTTGCCGCGAATGACGGCAAACGAGAGCGCGACTGCTATAATCAGGGGAGTTGGCGAACGGCAGGCCTCGGATGAGTCAGTCGACCGGTTAGAGCCCAGCGGCTGGATTTGTCCCGCAGCCCGGTCGCTCACGATCCCTTCGGCGTATCGCTGCCTGAGAATGAGACCGCGTTCGACCGAAGCTGCTGCCACGGCTCGAGAGGCGTTTTGTGAGTTGTGGCAAACGTTCGATTTCATTTCCATGAGACCGAGTGCCACCGATATCGAAGTGTTTAGGTTGGCGATCCGGAAAACTGCTGATTTTCAATGCCTTACGAACAATTCACCAAACTGGCGCAGTCATCAGGTTCAGAGAATTTGGCGCCGAGAGAACGCATTCTCGGGGCTTCGCACGATCCAAGGTGAACAGCCCTTCCTCCATAACCCTATGAAACAAGGGGTTTTTCCGCCTGCATGGCGAAGCAGAGAACGAGTTGGAAAGGTTCAGTGGCGGGCAGGATGAAAATATAACCGAAGTTGCCGCTCGCTGCAGTCCGCTGCAAAAATTATTTTGAAACAGATGGATAAAGCTTTTCTGGGCAAAGGCAGCCTTGCAGTTCCTCGCAGCTGGACGCAGCAAATCGCAGGTTTTATGGTGGGACGATAACGGGGGTCGATATCGACGGGAGTATAATTTGCCGCGCATCCTGCACAACGCTCTGACGGCCGTGAAGGTCTCCAAAGTATCCGAGCCCGGGTATTACGCGGACGGCAACGGCCTCTATCTTTCCGTCTCCGATACGGGGGCCAAGTCATGGATCTGGCGCGGCACGGTACGCGGCCGCCGGCGGGAACTCGGACTCGGATCGACGTCGCTCTACTCGCTCGCAGAGGCGCGGGAGGCGGCGCGCGACTACCGAAAGGCCGCCCGCGAGGGTCGCGACCCGAAGGAAGAGCGCGACGCCGCACGACGGCGCGAGTTGACCTTCCAGGAAGCGGCCCAGCGCTTCTGGAAGGACACTGTGGCGCCCGCCAAGTCCGAGAAGGATGCGCGGCTTTGGCAGAGCATGATGGCCGCCTACGCGCTACCGAGGATCGGCGGTCTGCCGGTGGCGCGGATCGGGCCGGACGACATCCTGGCTGTGTTGAAACCCATCTGGATGGAAAAGCCCGAAACGGCTCGGCGGGTGCTTGCGCGCATGCGCCATGTGTTCGACTGGGCAGTAGTCGGCGGCTTTCGGACGGAGGCCAATCCAACGGCGAGCGTCCGCGCCGCGTTGCCCCGCCAGCCGAATGCAAAGGGCCACTTTGCGGCCCTAGCTTATCCCGAATTGCCGGATCTCATGCGGACGCTCGAGCGGACCAAAGGGATGGGTGCCTTGGCTTTGCGCTTCACGATCTTGACTGCTGTGCGTTCCGGGGAAACCCGCGGCGCCACTTGGGGGGAGGTCGATCTGGAAAAAGCAGCCTGGGGGATTCCTCCCGAACGCATGAAGGCGCAGAACGGGCATCGGGTGCCGTTATCCGACCCCGTACTCGACATCCTGAGGCACGTGGAGCCGCTTCCGGATACTCTGGTGTTCCCAAGCTCGAAAGTTGGGCGCCCTCTGTCGGACATGACCCTCTCCGCAGTTCTGCGTCGACTCGGGGTGGACGCAACGGTGCACGGGTTCCGGTCGACCTTCCGGGATTGGGCCGAGGAGCAGACAGACTTCGCGCATGAGATTAAGGAAGCGGCGCTCGCGCACCGGGTCTCGAACGCGGTTGAGCGTGCATATCGCCGAACGGATCTCTTCGACCGCCGCCGAGAGCTTATGAACGCCTGGGCGGCGTTCTGTTTGGGGGGCGCTTCGTGAGCGACAAGAAAGACCCCCCGAAGATCATCGCGGAGAATGCGCTCTTTAGGCAACGCGACGAGTCTCTTAGTGCCGATGTCACCTCTATCGAGAGCGTGCTTTCAGTCTTTGTAGCGGCTTCCGATCAACGAAGCTTTATGGAAGAGCTTGAGGAACAGATCCTGCACATCGAGGATGAGCTCGTTGTCTCTGGTTGGCCACGCGCTAGGGACAAGCTCTTAGTTTTCCCGGACGGGCGGATGGAACGATACCCAGAGACTTTAGGGTTCGACGGGCTCGCTGCCCTCTCACACGTCAAATCGACCCGTGGACACCTCTACATCTTGGAAACGGCAGAGAAGCTCTCGGCGGACTGGCTGGCTGCAAAAATCGTCCTGGAATACGAGTTTCTTTGCCAAACGACCGATCGGGACTCGAGCCTAAGGCGGGCCTTCGAGATCGGTCGACTGAGAGAACAGCTAATGGCGACTTTGACGTTGCTGAAGCCGATGGAAGGGCGACGCGCCTCTGTAAAGGCCCTCGACGAATCTAGACAGGCTCGAGACGCCGCGAACGCAGTACGAAAAGCAAATGCTGAACGAGTGAAACGAGCTGCCCGCCAAATCGCAGCCACCTCAAATCTCCGCGGCGGTGCCCTCCACAAGCACGTCAAACGCGAGTTGGAAGAGTTGTGGCGCCGCGGCGAGTTCGGCGACTATCGGGCGAACGAAGAGACCATCGCGGCACTGCCAACCATCCGAAGATACCTTCGAAAATAGTTGCGCAGGCACGATCAAGCCTGTCCACCGACTCGGTCCATAAGCGCCTTGCAGCAACGATAGGCGAGGAACGACATGGACATGCAACGACCGACTCTTGTGACGGCGAAAGACGTTGCGGCGACGCTCTCATGCCATGAGGCTATCGTTTGGCGTTACAGCGCACGCGGCATCCTGCCTCGACCCATTCGCATCGGCAGACGGACCTTTTGGGATCTCAACGAGATCCAGGCTCTGATCTCACAAAAGCTCGCATCTCGCCCGCAGGTCGACGAGGTACGTGCCGAACTGATGCAGAGCGGCCGATGAGGTTGCCCTACATGCAATTCTACGTCTGGGACTACGAGGCGGACACGGCCCATCTCACGACGGAAGAAGACGGTGCGCTCAACCGCCTGCTGAGGCTTCAATGGCGAACGCCGGGTTGCACGCTTCCCGACGATGCGAACTGGCTACGCCGCCACACGCGTGTTGCCGAGGAAGAGTGGAAGCGGGCCTATGCGCCTGTGCTCGACGAGTTCTTCGCGCGCGAGAACGGCAGACGCCTGTCGCGGCGGTTGTTCCGGGATTACCACAGGGCCCGAGATCAGTACGAAAAGAAGAGCGCCGCCGGACGCAAGAGCGGCGAAGTCCGTAAGGCGCTGAAAAGCCGCCAAGATGGACCGAGCACCGCTCGAACAGACGAGCAACAACCAGAACCAGCACCAGAACCAAATCCAGACCCAGAAGAAGAGAGAGATTTGACACTCTCGCTTTCCGCGGCCAGTCGATTGACGAGCGATTGGGAACTGCCGACGGCTTGGTTGGATTGGGCGATCGGCGAGGGAATGTCGGTCGAAGCCGTCCGACGCGAGGAGGCCAGGTTCCGCGACCACTGGCTGAGCCTTCCCGGTTCGAGAGGCCAAAGCGCGGATTGGTTCGCAACATGGCGCAATTGGTGTCGGCGCACGCGCGACCGGTTCGCAACGAACAAGGAGGCAAGGGACGATGGGAGATTGCGTCGTATATTGGACCGAACCGACCGTCGAGCGGTGGGCCGCTAGACCGGACCATGCTTGGATAGGGGTGCGGGTCATGACCCTGCTTAAGCACTTCTACGAGCCAGATGAGCCCGATGAGATCTTCGACCTGCGGATGGGGGATTGGATCGACGTCCTCGCAGATCTTCCGCAAGCGGCCATCGAGCACGCAGTGAAGGAGCGTTTGTGGGAAGACAGTCGAACGCGCCCGACCCCAGGCGAGATCCGCGCACGCGCGTTGAAGCACATCAAACCTACGTCGAAGCCATCGAACGAACCGCCGGCGTTCGGGCCATCCGGCACGCCAGTTCTGACCCTGGAGGATGCAGAGCGGATCCGCGCCGAGGTCGACGCGGAGCGTTCTCGAGTTGCAGCAAAGATCCGGGTCTCCGAAGACTGAGCGATGTCGCTCGCGTCCAGATGCCTTGAAGCCGCTTGCGAGTGGACGTTCGCAGGGCCGGACCTCCCAAGTCGACGACCGACGCTCAACGAAGCTAACGGTTGGCAGAAGGCCATGGGATCGTCTGCGCTCACGGGACGGCTTGGACGTTGTAGAGGGGGGGCAATTTCCTTGAAGGCCCCCTCTCGCGCGATCCACCCGCCCTACCAGTCAGAGGTTTTTTTCGTACCGTCACTGGATTTCTACCGTTGCGATCCGTCATCCACGTTGATCGAGAGATCGTCGGGCCGCACTATTGGGAGCTGGTTTTCTCTTCATCTAATCAATGGCTTAGGCGTGGCTCCGTATCGGTCAGTTGTTTGGCAAGTCTCTTTTCGAGAACCGCGTCACAACTGGACCCTTTTTTCGCCCGAAGTTTCACTCAGCATCTTGCGACCCGAAGATGTCGATACGCGCAGCGTGGTTCAGACCGCGTCTGACAGCAGCGGCGAAGCCAGGGCTCGAGATAAGCAGGTGTTCCCGCGGCAAAGTCCCGCTCCTCGTGAACATGAGAGGGAACCGTACTATCTCCCAGCTAACGGTGGAGAGTGCGCGTGCTGACGATCACGGATGTTCAGAAGACCTATCCGACCCCCGAAGGACCGCTTGAGGTGCTACGCGGCCTCTCCCTGGACCTTGCCACAGGCGAGTCGCTCGCGCTGACGGGCGAATCCGGATCGGGCAAGAGCACGCTTTTGCATGCGATCGGCGGGCTGGAACCGATCGACAGTGGCGAGATCGTCCTGCACGGCACGAAGATCAGCGCGCAGGGTGACGGGAAAGCGGCCTCCTTCCGCCGCGACCGGATCGGGATCGTCTTCCAGCAGTTCAACCTGGTCTCGAGCCTGACCGCCAGGCAGAACATTCATCTCCAGGCCAGGCTGGCTGCGCGGCAGGACAACGCGTGGATTTCGCATCTGACCGGGGCCCTCGGTCTGAGCGAGCTTGACGCACGGTATCCGGAACAGCTGTCGGGCGGTCAGCAGCCGCGCGTGGCCATTGCCCGGGCGCTGGCCCTGCGCCCGGACCTGGTTCTGGCCGACGAGCCCACGGGGAATCTGGATGCCGAGACCGGTGACCAGGTGATGGAGGTCTTCCTGGACCTCGTGCGTCAGACCGATTGCGCCCTGGTTATGGTCACTCACAACCTGCGGCTTGCGGCGATGCTGGGGCGGACGGCCAGACTGGTGCGGGGACAGCTGGCATGAGGCGCACCTACTGGACACTTGTGACGCTGGCCAGCCACTGGCGGCGCAATCCGGTGCAACTGATGGCCTTGCTGGTCGGGCTTGTGCTGGCCACGGCCCTCTGGTCCGGGGTGCAGGCGATCAATGCCGAGGCCCGGGCCAGCTATGCCAAGGCGACGGGGTTGCTGGGCGGACAGGGCGTCGAGGTCATCACACCCCGACGCGGCAAGAGCATGCCGCAATCGGTCTTCGTCGACCTGCGCCGTGCCGGGTACCGTGTGTCACCTGCCGTCGAGGGCACCATTACCGTGGACGGCCGGCGTTTGCGCATCCTGGGGATCGAGCCCATCAGCCTGCCGATGGCGGCGGCGCCTGACGGGCTGGCTTCGGACGACACAGGCGGCGACGCGGACGGTGTGCCCGCCTTCCTGCGTCCACCGTGGGAAGCGTTGGCCGCGCCGGATACCCTGGCGCGCCTTGCTGGCAACCAGACGCTGCCGCCCCGCCGGGCGGATGCGTCGCTGCCCGAGGACCAGCTGATCATGGACATCGGGATCGCGCAGACACTGCTGGGGATGGAGGGCCAGATCACCCGCCTGCTGCACCCCCCCAAGACGGCGCTGCCCCCGGCGGTCCTCGACCGGTTTGACCTTCAGGTCATGGCCGCCGCCGAGAGGGACGTATCGGCGGGGTTGACCGACAGCTTTCACCTGAACCTGACCGCCTTTGGCTTCCTCGCGTTTCTGGTCGGCCTGCTGATCGTGCGGTCGTGCGTCACGCTGGCGCTGGAACAGCGGCTGGCGACTTTCCGGACCCTGCGTGCCTGCGGGGTATCCGCGCGGCGGCTGACCATCGCGGTACTGGTCGAGGTCCTGGCGCTGGCAACCGTGGCGGGTATCGCCGGGCTGGCGCTTGGCTACGCGATTGCCGCGGCCCTATTGCCGGACGTGGCAGGCAGCCTGCGGGGCCTCTACGGGGTTTCCGTCTC
>JBGCFK010000184.1:0-13020 GCA_045106875.1 Paracoccaceae bacterium
CCGGCCTGACACCGTAACCACACGGCAATCCGCATAGTCAGTGTCCTCTACACTCAACTCGGACGATGAGGCCTCTTGAGATGCCATGGATATCCACCCCTCGGAACAGGTTTTTAGAAGGTTAGCAGAGCCTTGCGGCGAACAACAGATAGAATATGCGCGTATTATGTGGGCAATGGGCCAGAAGGCCACGGTTTGCGTGAGTATTGCACAATGCCATGGCTCAAGTCACTCTGCGGGGATGCAACTGCTGGTTCTGATGCAGAGGTGGGAACTTGGTCTCTGGACGGCCCTGCTGATCGTTCTGCAAGGCATGTTTGCGTTGGGCTCTCTGGCTTTTGTTGCCGGCCTGAACTGGAGCATGCTTGTCGCGATGAGCGCTCTGGCTGGTATGGCGACGCTGGTGGCCATTCTGCCGGGTGTTCTGCTGCCACGTGTTCTGATCTCGTGGAAGTGGCTGGCCTTGCCGGCGACGCTTGTGATGCTTGGCGTTGTCTGTGCGGCGTTCTGGCAGGTGGTTCTAACGGGGGCTTGACCTTCCAGTAGGTGGAGGCCCTATTTCGTCTTGCATGGTAGACACGACTCCTTCTCGCGCGACCAGTTGCTGCGGACCTGCGCCCGCGGCAAAGGACAGCGCTTGCGGCTCCGGTTGCGGTCCTGCCAAGGGGCGTACGGACTGGATGCTTTGGGGTTCCGCCGTGTTGGTCGCAGCCGGCTACCTCTGGCACCTTGCAGTTGGCACCCATGCGGGTCCGATTGACCATTTTGCGGCTGGTACCTTCGAGCTGATGAACACCATGTGGTGGGGCATCCTTCTTGGCATCTTCTTTGTCGGACTGCTTGACCGTGTGCCGCGTGACCTTGTGATCGCCGCGTTGTCGGGCGAGCGCCGTCTGACCGGGATTCTGCGCGCTACTGCAGCAGGTGTCGCCTTTGACCTTTGCAGTCACGGCATTCTGATGGTTGGCATGAAGCTCTATGAGCGGGGCGCCAGTATCGGACAGGTGATTGCGTTCCTTTTGGCGAGTCCGTGGAATTCGTTCTCGCTCACCGTGATCCTGATCGCGCTGATCGGCTGGTGGTACACGCTGCTGTTCATCGTCCTTTCGGCCGTGATCGCCGTAGTGACGGGCCTGATCTTTGACGCGCTGGTGGCGTCGGGCCGGTTGCCCGAGAACCCAGCGCGGGACACAGATGGTCCACGCCCAACGCTTCGAGAGGCATGGCGCACCTTCCGTGCCGATACGCGGTTTACCCGCGCAGATCTGATGCCGATGCTGCGGGCAGGGCTTCAGGGCTCGAAGATGGTGCTGCGCTGGCTCTTGTTCGGAATCGTTTTGGCCTCGGCCATTCGTGCCTTCGTGCCAGCGGACGTATTTGCGGACTGGTTCGGGCCTACGATGCTGGGGCTCTTGCTGACCGTGGTGGCTGCAACCATCATCGAGGTCTGCTCCGAGGGGTCTGCCCCGATCGCTGCGGATCTGGTGGGCCGTGCCGCTGCGCCGGGCAACGGCTTTGTGTTCCTGATGGCCGGCGTTGCGACCGACTATACCGAGGTGATGAGCCTCCGCGACACCACCCGTTCGTGGCGCATCGCTCTGGCCTTGCCGATCATTGCTGTTCCGCAGACCCTTGCCATCGGGTTGATGATCAATCTGCTCTAGCAGCCGGAGCGGTTGCGCAAGGCTTGACCCGCCCTCGGAAAAACGGGACCAGAGTCCATGCCTCTCTGGATTCCTCTCACGATATGTGCCGCCTTCCTGCAGAACCTGCGGACTGCCTTGCAAAAGGCAATCAAGGGGCGGCTGACGACGGCCGGAGCTGCCTATGCGCGGTTCTTTTACGCGTGGCCGCTGGGGCTGCTTTACCTCTGGGGATTGCTTGAGTTTGGCGGGTATACCCTGCCACCCATGAATGCCGAGTTCCTGCTGTTCTGCCTGCTGGGCTCGATAAGCCAGATCCTTTTCACAGTCGTATTGCTGTGGCTGTTCTCGTTCCGCTCATTCGCTGTCGGGACGACCTTCTCCAAGCTTGAGGTGGTATTGATCGCAGCGATCGGCGCCTTGTTGCTTGGGGACACGATCACTGCGCTTGCTGTGCTGGCCGTAGCCGTTGGCGCGGCTGGGACCATCATTCTGGCGATGCAGGAAACCCGGTTGAGTCTGGGCGGGCTTGTCCGTGGCCTACGCGAAAAAGCTACCGCAGTGGGGCTTCTGTCGGCCGCACTACTGGGCGCTTCGGTCGTGTTCTTTCGCGCCGCGGGGCTGTCGCTGGATGCGCCCGTGGTGCTGGCTGCGGGCTATGCGCTGGCGGTCTCTCTGGTCATGCAGACTGTGATGATGGGCGTTTGGTTTCTTGTCTTTGATCCTGGTGAACTGCGCGCCGTCATTCGTGAATGGCGCAGGGCGGGGCCAGTGGGTGTGATTGGTATGATGGGTTCGGTCTGCTGGTTCACCGCGTTCACCCTGCAGAACGCCGCGTATGTCCGGGCGCTTGGTCAGGTCGAGCTGATCTTCACCTTTGTGATCTCGGTTTTTTACTTCAAGGAAACCATCTCGCGCACCGAGATTGCCGGGATTTTGCTGATCCTCGTGGCGATCCTGTTGATCCTGCTGGCTGCCTGAAGTGGATATTGGCGTTGCTCTTCCCGTGTTGGCCGCAATCGCCGCAATCTATCTTGCTGCGGGGCTGGTGAAGGGCGCCACGGGTTTTGGGTTGCCAGTCGTGTCAGTCGCGCTGTTGCCCTTCGTAGTGCCAGTCGAGATGGCGCTTGCTCTGAATGCCATCGTGATCTTCGTGACGAATGTGCAACAGATCCGGCAGGCGGGGGCGATCCGGGAGGGGCTTCGGGCCGCATGGCCCATGATGGTCGGCATGGCTGTGATGGTGCCCCTGGGCGCGCTTTTCGCGGAACGCATTGCCGAGCAGACGTTGATGGCGATCCTTGGCTCATTCATCCTGTTGTTTGTGGCCTCGAATTTCCTGAATCCTGCATTGAAAATCCCCGACGGGCAGGCGCGAAACGTCGGTTTTGGCATGGGGCTGGTGTCCGGCGTGGTCGGTGGGCTGACCTCGGCCCCCGGTCCGATTTTCGTGATGTATGTGGTGGCTTTGCACCTTGCCCGGCCCGTGTTCATGACGGCACTTGGCTTCATCATGGCAACATTCGGACTGTCGGTTGCGGCGTCCTATATCTGGGTCGGGCTGCTCAGATGGGAGCACGCTGGACCGGGCATGTTGTCCATCCCCCCGGTCCTGCTGGGCATGTGGCTGGGAAACAAGTGGGCCGCCCGTCTGCCGATGGACCATTTCCGCAAGATCGTGTTGCTGCTGCTGGGCGTGCTCGCCTGCCTGCTGATCCGGCGCGCGGTGTTCTGATCCGTCAGGCGTTCCGCAACATTGGGAATTCGTCGGCGACCAGCGGTGCACCATGCTTCAGAGTGACCTGTTCGAAGGGCGGGGAGGTCACCAGCCCCTCTCGCCGTGCGAAGCGTATATCGTCCCCGAGCAGCCTAAGCGAGAACGCCCGCCTTTGAGAAGTCTTGCTGGAATTGGCCGGCGCCCCATGGACAGTGCGATAGTCGAAGGCGATGGCATCACCGGGCGACACTTCCCAGCCAATGATGTTGTATGCGTCCTTGTCGGCATTCACATCCGGCAATTCCTCCAGCCCGTCATTTTCGTTCAAGGCCGAGCCATCGAACCGTTGTGGGCGGTAGAACTTGCCCCATTTGTGTGATCCGGCGATGAACTCCAGCGTGGTCTCACGCGGAACTTCGTCCAGAGGAATCCACAGGGAAAGCGTCTTGGGTCCGTCGACACAGTAATAGGGCGCATCCTGATGCCAAGGGGTCGGCACACCGGCAGCGGCTTCCTTTACCAGCACATGCTCGTGAAAAAGCTGAACGGCTTGGCTGTCCATCAGTTCGGCCCCAACCTCTGCGGCGCGGGAATTGAAGATGAAGTCCTCGTATTGGGGAATGCGCTGCCAATTGCAGTAGTCGACGAAGAAACGTCCGCCGCCGTTCTCGCCCGTGTAGATCCGCGCGTTCGGAGCAGGTTCGGCCATGTTCGCGGCGATACCTTCGCGAAGCACCTCGACCCAGTCCGAGAACACGCCGCGCAGCACGGCCGCACCATCTTGTTGGAACTGCTGCAATGTCTGATCGTCGATGTGTCGTGCCATGCTTGCTCCTGAGCGCTTGAAGACATCAATCTACAAGGTCAAGATGGGTTGGCAAACCGGTTTTCCATGGTGCGTTGTGCCAGCACCGGTTGTCGAAAACTGAGGTTTCCATGTCCAAGGTACATGATCTGTTGAATGCACGGTTTGGCGATGCGCCAGAAGTTCCGGCCGAGACGGAGGATCTGGCCGATATGGCAGGGCGAGGTGTATGCAGAGCTTACAAGGACGACCCTGTCGATCCAGATCTTGTTCAGACACTGTGCGGAGTGGCTCTGTCCGCGCCGTCAAAATCCGATCTGCAGCAACGCGATATTGTGGTTGTGACCGATCCCGCGATCCGCGCTCGAATAGATCAGATGACCGGGTTTGAATGGCAGGCTGCGGCTCCGGTTCTGCTGATTTTCTGTGCCAATCACGCGCGCTTCCATGCCTGTCACCAGCTGGCAGGATTGCCAGTGGTGAACGACCATCTGGATGGGTTCTTCAATGCATCTGTCGATGCCGGGATCATTCTGGGGGTATTCGTCACTGCCGCGGAGCGGGTTGGATTGGGGTGCTGTCCTCTGTCCGTTCTCAGGAACCATGCCGCCGAGCTGTCCGATCTGCTGGGCTTGCCCGACCGAGTGTTGCCAGTGGCAGGGCTATCGGTCGGCTGGCCGGCACGACCCGGACGGATTGCTCCCCGCATGTCGCTTGCTGCGACGGTGCATCAGAACAGGTTTGCTGCGGATCCTGCCGAGGGTATTGGCGAATACGATGCCCGGCGCAGAACTGTTCATGAGTTCGCCCAGCGCGATCCCGACACCTTTGGCAGCAAGCCGGACTATGGCTGGTCCGATGACAAGGCCCGTCAGTACCAGGTCCCACAGCGCACCGACTGGGGTGATTTTGTGCGCCGAAAGAGATTCTCTCTGGATTAGGCTGGACACAGACTGTCCTTGCTCCCGGGCCTCTGGAGATGCTCCAACCCTGTCAGGGCAAGATCATCGGTTCGATCAAGGTGAGTTCAGCGTTCAAAGCCCCAGCGTGTGCCGTGTCGATTGCAGCATCCCCGAGGACCGCTGCGACAGACGCTGCATCTCGTTCGCAATCACCCGGAACGCCGCACCCGAAGACCCTGCCCGCGACGCCTCGACACTCGCGTTGATCGCAAGGATATTGATCGCACCCGACATCCGTTCCAGATCCGTAATGGTCGAGGCCATGTGCTGCCGGATCTCCACACTGTTCTCCAACGCCGCCTGCCATTCTTCGGTCAGCGACTCCACCTGCCTGAGAAACCCGGAGGTACGGATCCTCAGCGCGGTGTAGGTCTCGAACAACTCATCCAACTCGTGCGTGCTCGGAAATGCCCCACCCTCGATCTGAGTGCGCAGCGTATCCAGTTTCTTGCACAAATCCTCAGCTTCGGTGACGACACTGCCATCGACATCGTCCCGCGCCAGCAGCCGCGCGAACACCTCTGCATCCAGGTTCTTCACCTCATTGCCATTGCGCAGCTCATAAAGCAGATCGCCCATGGCATCGACATTCTGGCCCATTGTATGCCCGGTGGCGGCGTTCAGTTCGCCCTCCATCGAGTTCATTGCCGAATGCAGCAGCGCCTCCAGCGCGAAGGACCTGATCTTCCCGAACTGCTTGGCCAGATGCGAAACATGCCGCAGATCCGTCGAAGTTGTCATGATGCGCATCCCTCTTCCGTGCCGTCAGAACGGGTATCGCGACAGTCCTAATACAGCCCTAACAGGGTTGCGCGTTTGCGCCATCAAAGGCACGTTCGGCGCAATCGCAGCATTTCGAGCAAGCATTTGACCGACGACGCCAACACCCCCGAAAAGCCCGCGCTGAAGGACGCCAGCACCAACCCCTGGTACGTGCTGATGACCGTGGCGGGGGAGCAGCCGGACGAGGGGCGCCCATGGGCGTATGACGAGGACCTGCACGCCCGCAACCGGCGCTATTTCAACGGCTGGATGGCGCAATCGCTGTCCGAGGGGGCCAAGCAAAAACTGATTGCGGAAGAACGGGCAACCGCCGAAGACCTCGCCGATCTGACCGACGAGGAAACCGCAGCCATCGCGCAGGCCTTTGCCTATCGGTGTCCGAATGCCGAACCTCTTGACGCAACCCACCCGCGCTGTAGCCTCAAAGGAATCGAGTCTACAGCGCGGGTGGTCTGTGTCGGCTTTGTGTTCTCGGGAGTCGCCAACTTCCGCGATGCCACCTTCTCGAGATACGCCGACTTCAGCGATGCCACCTTCTCGGGAGACGCCGACTTCAGCGATGCCAAATTCAAATCGAAAACGGTGTTCGCAAATGTGACGTTTCAACCGCCCAGAGCCAGCCCGCCGCAGTTCTACAATGCAGAGCTGCACGAGGACACCAGTTGGGAGCGGATCACCACCTGGCCGCTGCCCGGTCCCGGTCATGATGCATCGGATTTCGTGCGCGCCTATGAAAAGCTGAAACTGCTGATGGACGACAAGAACAAGCTTTATTCCGAGCATATGTTCCATCGGCTTGAACTTCAGAGCCGCCAGATCGCCGAGCCGAACACGCTTGCCACCCGTGCGTCCCGCCTGTTCGGCTGGGTATCGGATTATGGCTGGTCCATCAGCCGCCCGGCCACCGGACTGTTCGTGCTGGCGCTGTTCGGCTGGATGGTGATCTTCCTCAATCAGGCGCTGACCTATGGGGCGGATGTGATCTGCAAGACCGTTGATGGTCAGACGGTGCCCGGCGCACTGATGCCGCTTGAATCCGTCAAGCTCAGCATCTCGAACATTTTCGGCTTTCTTGGCTTCGCGCGGACCTTCATGCGCGACACGCTTGGCTGCCTGACGCCGCTGTCCGAGATCGTCTCGATGGCGCAGAGCTTCCTTGGTGTGATCTTCCTGTTCCTGATGGTGTTGGCGTTAAGGAATCGTTTCCGAATTAAGTGACCGCCGGTGGCAGAGCACCCCGAAAACTCCCGAAACCGACTGGCTGTACATACGCGTGCCATACGGGAGGAATCCCGGCTTTAGACAAGCGCAGCTTGCCCAAACCGGGTTACTTCGTGCCGAACAGCCGGTCGCCCGCGTCGCCCAGACCGGGGATGATATAGCTCCGCTCGTCCAGTCGTTCGTCCAGTGCGGCGGTGAAGACGGGGACATCCGGATGGGCCTTGTGAAAGACCTCGACGCCCTCGGGGGCTGCCACCAGCGCCAGAAAGCGGATGTCCTTGCAGCCGGTCTTCTTGACCTCGGCGACCGCGGCGGCGGCGGATCCTCCCGTGGCCAGCATCGGGTCGACCACAATCGCCGTGCGTTGCTCCATCGCTTCGGGTAACTTGTTGTAATAGCTGACAGGTTTCTTCGTTTCCGGGTCGCGGTACATGCCCAGATGCCCGACGCGCGCGCCCGGCACCAGATCCAGAAGTCCCTGCAGCAGACCATCGCCCGCGCGCAGGACCGATACGAAGCACAGCTTCTTGCCCGCCAGTTTCCGGGCCGTCATTGGCGCGACCGGGGTCTCGATTTCCACTGGCTCCAACTCCAGATCACGCAGCGTCTCGTAAGCCAGCAGCATCGAGATCTCCCGCAAAAGACCCCGGAACTTGTTGGTAGACGTCCCCCTGTCCCGCATCAGCGTCAGCTTATGCTCGATCAAGGGATGTTTGACGATTGTCAGGCCGTGCATGGGGAACTCCGTTTGCAGTGGTTTACGTTCCTAAGCTTGCAGGCGCAATACGTGGCAACGGTCTCTTAACCATACAGTGCAAACCTAAACAGAGTGACTAACTGGAGGCAGCGATCATGGTCGAGAAACCATCATATGCCCAGCATGTTGTGATGCTTCTCGGATCGAGTGGGCAGTTGGGCCGGGCTATCCGCGCCCGGAAGATGCCTGGGTTTGATGTGATCAGCGTGTCGCGAGAGGAAATGAATCTGAGCGATTTGTCTTCTATCCAGAGGGTTGTGGACGATATCCGGCCGGACCTGATCCTGAATGCAGCAGCATTCACGGCAATTGATCAGGCTGAGGCTGAACCGGAGCTGGCATTGACGGTGAATGCTCGCGCGGTCGAGATGCTTGCGCGATCAGCCAAGGCAGTTGGTGCGGCATTCCTCCATGTCTCGACGGATCAAGTGTTTGATGGCGGGCTGGACCGTCCGTATCACGAGACCGATCATGCGGCACCTTTGAACATGTATGGGGCGACCAAACTTCTGGGCGAGGAACTGGCGCAGCTTGCTTGCCCTCGCACGGCGATTCTCCGCAGCTCTACGCTCCATGCACCTTGGGGGCGCAACTTGGTGCGCAAATCGATTGAAATGGTGATGGATGGGCAGGAAGTCAACGCGTTGGCCGATAGGGTAGTTAGCGCTACCTCAGTCGAGATGCTGGCGAGTGTGTGCACGTCCATCACACCCAAGTTGATCGGTGCGGACAACTATGCCGACTTCTGGGGGGTTACGCATTGCGCGGCGCTTGACGCGTGTAGCGAGGCCGACCTGGCACGCACTGCACTGACAATGTCAGGCCTGTCGCAAGCGTCTGTTCGGCCCGTGAAATCAACTGATTGCCCGACAGCCGCCGCACGCCCGCGGGCGACAGCGTTGGACTGCGCGAGGTTGAGGCGCGTATTCGACATCCATCCATCAACATGGCGTGATCAACTCAGCGCAACAGTTTCTGAGCTATCTCGAAAATTCGCTCCCGAAGCTGCTTAGCCTGTTTGCAGCTTGCAGCTTGCAGGTTGAAGAAAACTGGCGCCAAGCTGATCCCAAGCATCTGATGCGAGGGCATATGAGCAACGAGTCAGGAAGACCCAGACGCAGGTCTCGTGGAAGTCGGGGTCCGTTGTGCAGGTCTGCGCGCGCAAGTGACTATCGAACGCTGACAAGCGCTTTCCCTCTGGGGGTCGGGTATTCTGATGATCAGATTGCGGCGATCCACGATACTGCGCTCACCACACTTGATGAAATTGGTGTGCGCGTCCTGCACGACGGTGCCCGGTCCAGATTGGCCAAAGCCGGTGCAACTGTGCGGGGTAGCCAGGTCCATTTCCATCCTGAACTCGCAATGCAGGCCGTGGGCTCTGCGCCAGCGCATTTCAGCCTGACCTCCCCACGTGGGACGTTGCAGGTAGGTGGGCGCAACACGTTCTTTCTGCCTGTCGGCGGTCCGCCCCACGCGATGGCTGCAGAACGGGGAAAGCGGCCAGGTACGTTCGACGACTTCCGCAATCGTTCGTCTGACGCAAAGCTTTGACGTCCTGCATATCACGGGTCCATCAGTCGAGCCACAGGATGTGCCGACCCACCAGCGCCATCTGCAGATGATGCGGACTTACCTGACGGACTCGGACAAGCCGATCTTCATCTACTCACGCGGTCCGGAGCAGGTTTTGGATTGCTTCGAGATACTCCACATGCGCATGGGCCTGACCGAAGAAGTCTTCCGTGCGAGGCCGCATTGCTACACCGTCATCAATACCAACTCACCGCTCACGCTGGACTGGCCGATGTGTCAGGGCTTGATGGACTTCGCGGCGGCTGGACAGATGTCCATCATAACGCCCTTCACACTTTCGCGTGCCATGGCCCCGGTCACCATTCCGGGCGCCTTGGTCCAGCAACATGCCGAGATGTTGTCTGCTCTGGTGCTGACCCAGGCAGTCCATCCAGGCGCCCCGGTTGTGTATAGTGGGTTTACGTCAAATGTGGACATGAAATCGGGCGCACCTGCGTTTGGAACCCCAGAATATGTGTGCGCATGTTGGGGAACCGGGCAGTTGGCGCGCCTGCTGGAGTTGCCTTGGCGGTCGTCAGCATCTTGTGTCTCCAACTCTCCGGACGCTCAGGCGATCTGGGAGACCCAAATGGCGCTTTGGGGCGCCCTGACCGGAGGCGCAAATCTGGTGCTGCACGCAGCAGGCTGGCTTGAAGGAGGGCTGAGCGCATCTTACGAAAAGTTCATTCTGGATATCGAACATTTGCAGAACATGGCGGAGTTGATGCGACCGGTAACGTTTGACGAGGACGATATTGGATTGGATGCCAACAGAGAGGTCGGCCCCGGTGGGCACTATTTCGGGGCAGCCCACACCATGGCGCGGTACGAGACGGCGTTCTATGCGCCGCTGGTCTCAGACTGGTCAAACTATGGGCTATGGCAAGAGAATGGATCTCTGACGGCGACCGAGCGGGCGCACAAGATATGGAAGCAGGTTCTCTCCGATTTTGTGCCCCCAGATTGTGATCTGGCCGTAGTTGAGGCTCTGGATGAATTCGTCGCCAGACGCGTACAGGAAGGCGGGGCGGCTCCGGTCAGCTAACTTGTTCCTGACTGTTGATTTGCAGTAGAACACGGATTGCCGACATCCGATGGCAGCAAAGAGGCGTCCGTGACCGCAGCGATCCCATTCGACAACAGTTATGCGCGCTTGCCAGAGCGGTTCTTCACACGCCAGCAGCCCACGGCGGTTGCTGCGCCTTCTCTGATAAAGCTGAACCGAGGCTTGGCGGGCCGGCTTGGCCTTGACCCCAGTGCTCTTGAGACGCCCGATCTGATTGCAAGCTTGGCCGGAAACGGTGTGCCCAATGGGGCAGAGCCTCTGGCCCAGGTGTATGCCGGGCATCAATTTGGAGGCTGGAGCCCGCAGCTTGGTGATGGCCGCGCTTTGCTGTTGGGTGAATTGCTGGCTCCGGACGGGGCACGTTTCGACATCCAGTTAAAGGGCTCCGGTCCGACGCCTTACTCCCGGATGGGCGATGGTCGCGCGCCACTGGGTCCAGTGCTGCGGGAATACATCGTGTCCGAGGCCATGTTCGCACTTGGCGTTCCGACCACACGTGCGTTGGCGGCTGTGGCAACTGGAGAGCCCGTCTTTCGCGAGGGGCTGGAGCCGGGTGCTGTTCTGACCCGGATCGCGGCGAGCCATGTGCGTGTCGGGACTTTCCAGTTCTTTGCCGCACATGAAGACATCGAAGCGCTGCGTCTTTTGGCAGAACACGTGATCGCCCGGCACTACCTTGACGCTGCCAGCGCGCCCGATCCGATGCTTGCGCTGCTGAATGCAGTGATCGCCAGACAGGCAGCGCTGGTGGCCAAGTGGATGAGCCTCGGGTTTATTCACGGTGTGATGAACACCGACAACATGACGATCAGTGGAGAAACTATCGACTATGGTCCATGTGCCTTCATGGATTCCTTTGACCCGAGCACGGTGTTCTCGTCCATTGATCGGGGTGGGCGCTACGCATATGCAAATCAGCCGCGCGTGGCGCAGTGGAACCTCGCCTGTTTTGCGCAATCGCTGTTGCCGCTGCTTGCGGGTGACGATGATGCACAATTGGACGCGGCGCAGACAGCCGTAAATATCTACCCGGACCAGTTTCAGCTTGCCTGGTTGAGCGAGATGCGGGCGAAGCTTGCGTTGGAGGGCGAGCAGCCTGAAGACGCGGAATTGATCGAGACACTGCTCGCCTTGATGGCAGAGGCAGGAGCAGATTTCACGCTGACCTTCAGAGGTCTCGCCGACGGCTCCGCCAAGGATCAATTCGCGGACAAAGCTTCGTTCAACGACTGGCTGGATGCTTGGAATATCAGAGGACATGGCCCGCCCGAGACATTGAGGAGTGCCAATCCTCGGTTCATTCCCCGTAATCACCTCGTACAGGCGACAATATCAGAGGGGTTGGCAGGCAACTTTGGTCCCTTTGAGGAATTGATAGCTGTCTTGGGGCGTCCATTTGACGATCAACCAGGTAAAGGTGCCTATTCCAGACCACCCGACGAACATGAGCGGGTTCATGCGACTTTTTGCGGGACTTGAGGGCTGGTCTCTGAACACCGGCTTAAAAATGGATGGTACTTTTGACACGCGTTCTCATCACCGGCACCGCCGGGTTCATCGGATTCCACCTCGCCAAGCTGTTGCTGGCCGAGGGCTTCCAGGTCCACGGCTACGACGCCATGACCGATTACTACGATGTCCGCCTCAAGCAGCGCCGCCACCAGATGCTGCACCAGACGCCCGGGTTCTCGGCCACCGAAGCCCGGCTCGAGAACAACGACACGCTCTGGCGCACGGCCGAGGAATTCACACCCGACGTCATCGTCCACCTCGCCGCCCAGGCTGGCGTGCGCTATTCGCTGGAACAGCCGCGCACCTATATCGAGGCCAACATCACCGGCACTTTCAACGTCATGGAGGCCGCACGCGAGCTGCAGGTTCGCCACCTCCTGATGGCCTCGACCTCGTCCGTCTACGGCGCCAATACCGAGATGCCCTTCACCGAGACCGAGAAGGCCGACACGCCCCTGACCATCTACGCCGCCACCAAGAAGGCGAACGAGAGCATGGCGCATTCCTACGCGCATCTCTGGGATCTGCCGACGACCATGTTCCGTTTCTTCACGGTTTACGGCCCGTGGGGGCGGCCTGACCTGGCGCTCTTCAAGTTCGTGGATGCGATTTTGGATGGGCGGCCGATCGACGTCTACAATCACGGCGAGATGTACCGCGATTTCACCTATGTCGACGATCTGGTGCGCGGGATCCGGCTGTTGATTGATGCGGTGCCGGTGCGGCCTGAAGATGGAGTGGTGGAAGATGGCGACAGCCTCTCGCCGGTGGCGCCCTACCGGGTCGTGAACATCGGCAATTCGAACAAGGTCAAGCTGCTGGACTTCATCGAGGCCATCGAGGACGAGCTGGGCATGAAGGCCGAGCGCAATTACATGGGCATGCAGACCGGCGACGTGCCCGCAACCTGGGCCGATGCACGGCTGCTGCAGAGCCTGACAGGGTACAAACCCGAGACAGATGTCCGCGACGGGATCGC
>JBGCFK010000185.1:0-5799 GCA_045106875.1 Paracoccaceae bacterium
ATCAACGCGACACTGCCCAAGGAGATGGATCCGCAAAAGATCACGTTCGACGAAGCGGTTGTGCTGGCGAACGAGAAGGCGGCGTCCAAAAAGGGCGGAAAGGCTAAGAAAACCAAAGCAAAGTCCACCAAAGCCAAAACCACAAAAGCGAAGTCGACCAAAACAAAGACAACAGAGGCCGAGTGAACGCACTACCCCCTGTCGATGGCCAATGACGCCGGCGTTTGGGCGTGTTAGTCGAAACAATGTCTAATGTGCCAACCCGTGATGAACTCCTCGCTTGGCTTGCCGAGAACCCCAGCGCGGGCGGCAAGCGCGAGATCACGCGTGCCTTCGGCTTGAAGGGCAGCGACCGGGTCGCGTTGAAAGAGTTGTTGAACGACCTCAAGGCCGATGGTTTGATCGAACGACACCGGCGCAATGTCCGGCCTGCGGGATTGCTGCCTCCGGTGAGCGTGATCAGAGTCACTGGCACCGACGCAGATGGCGACCTGTTCGGGGTTCCGGACAACTGGGACGCAGGCGACGAGCCTCCGCCGCGCATCCTGATCAATCCCGGCAAGATCAGCGGTGCCCCTGCCGCCGGCGATAGATTGCTCGCTAAATTACGTCCCGTGTCGGGCACCGACCATGCCTATGAAGCGAAGCCCATGAAGCGGATCGCGTCTGCCTCCGCGCACCTGCTGGGCATCTTCCGCGAGACGCCACAAGGCGGGCGGATCTTGCCTGTCGACAAGCGCAGTCAAAAGGAATGGCTGATCGCACGTGATCTTGCATCTGGTGCGCGCGATGGCGAACTTGTCGAGGCCGAAGCGATTGACGGACCCCGGCTGGGTCTTCCGCGTGGCCGCGTCATCGCACGCCACGGTGAACCCGGAGCGCCCAGGCAAGTCTCATTGATCGCAATGGTCCAGAACGGCATTGCATACGCTTTCGAGGACGGTCCGCTGGACGAGGCGAATGCTGCAAAGCCGATCACAGACCTTGGGGACCGCGAAGATCTGCGCGACTTGCCGTTGATCACCATCGATCCCGCCGATGCGCGCGATCATGATGACGCGGTCTGTGCCGCCCCGGACGAAGATCCGGCCAATCCGGGTGGACATGTCGTCTGGGTCGCCATCGCCGATGTCGCTCATTATGTAACGTCTGGGTCAGAGCTTGATGCCGAGGCACGGCGACGCGGCAATTCCACGTACTTCCCGGACCGGGTCAGCCCGATGTTACCAGAGGAGTTGAGCGCCGATCTTTGCTCGCTGCATGAAGGTGTCGACAGGCCTTGCATGGCTGTGCGGATGGTTTTGAATGCCGATGGGCAAAAGATTTCACACAGGTTCACCCGCGGCCTTATGCGCAGTCACGCCTCATTGTCCTATGAGGTCGCCCAGGCAGCGATAGATGGCGAAGGCGATCTCCCCGAGCACATGCTCACGGGTGTCCTGCGGCCGCTTTTTAATGCCTATCGGACAGCCATACAGGAACGTGACCGGCGCCAGCCACTGGATCTGGATCTGCCCGAGCGCAAGATCATTCTGACCGAGGAAGGTGAGGTTCAGACCATAGGATATCGTGACCGGATGGACGCGCACCGGGTCATCGAAGACTTCATGATTCTTGCTAACGTGGCAGCGGCCGAGACGCTCGAGAGCAAACGCACACCTTGCGTCTACCGTGTGCACGAGGAGCCCAAGGCAGAAAAACTGGACGCGCTGCGCGAGACCGTCGAGACACTTGGACTGACGCTGGCCAAGGGTCAGGTGCTGCAGACACGGCATTTCAACCAACTGCTTGCGGCGGCCAAGGGCACAGACGAGGCCGAAGCTGTCTCCATGTCCGTCCTGCGCACGCAGACGCAGGCATATTACGGGCCAGAGAACCTTGGGCATTTCGGGTTGGGTTTGCGCCGCTACGCGCATTTTACATCTCCGATCCGGCGGTATGCGGATCTTTTGATCCATCGAGCGCTGATCACGGCGCTGAAGCTGGGTGAAGACGGGCTCGGTCCTGAAGACCGCGAACGCCTCAGCGATACAGCGCAGCATATTTCAGAAACCGAAAGGCGCTCGATGGCAGCCGAACGTGACACGGTGGATCGCTATGTCGCGGCGTACCTGTCGGACCGCGAGGGCGCCGAGTTTGAGGGCCGCGTCGCTGGCGTTTCACGTGCCGGAGCTTTCGTGCGGTTGGATGAGACAGGCGCAGATGGACTGATCCCCATTTCGACCCTCGGCACGGATTATTTCAATCTGGAACGGGAAACAAACCGTCTGATCGGCGAGCGCACCGGCAGGGTAATCGGGCTTGGCATGCGCGCGACCGTTCGATTGATCGAGGCGGTGCCCATTACCGGCGGGCTGATTTTCGAGCTGCTCAGCATCGATGGTGCCGGGGTAAAGACAGGACGGCGAGGCGAAGCTGGCAAACCGTCAAACCGGCGCAAGATGTCCCGAGGTCGGATCAAAAAGCTCAAATCCGCGCGCAAGGCGAAACGATAGTTGACGCCTTCAGGAGGTCAGATTGGCTCAGTCCACGGCCTTGATCAGCTTGCTCTCGAAGACCTTCAGCACCTGTTGAAGATCGCGCCCGCGTTTCAACGTACCGCCATCCGAGCTGATCACGCTCCACGCGCCTTGGCGGTTGGCGTCTTTGGGACGCTTCTCAACCCGGTAGAGCGGTGTCTCCGACGTTCGCCGGAAGATCGAAAACACGGCTCGGTCGCGCAAGTGATCAATGGCATAGTCACGTGCCAGCCCTAACGCCAGCATACGCCCATAGATCCCGTTGATCAGCGTCAGCTCGCGTCTGTCGAAGCTGATCAACTGGTATTGAGAATTGCCACGCCCATCTGCCGGGGCAATTGAGATCACAGAAGACATATAAAGACCCTGTTGCATCGCGTTCAAAGTAAGAAGACACCCGAATAGCATCAATGGCAAGTGAAGACCTGCCGCAATTTAACCAGTTTTGCCGCGAAATGGCCGCCGCATAGCCGAAACTCCGCCCTGCCACCTGTCTAGTCGAATTTGGCCTTCGGGCAGCCCGATGCCATGCCGTTTAGCCCCCAACTTGACACGTGGTATCGGGTTTCGCCCGTGGCCAGTCAGGCAAGCAAGCCTGTCAGTGGCATTGAGATGGATCGAAGAGGTAAAGACCCTCATCATATTCGTCAAAATAGTCGCCGATATTGGGGTGCTCAACCGGGACACCGGATTCGTCATGAAGCAGGTTCTGCTCGGAGACATAGGCGACGTAGTAGCTCGTCTCGTTCTCGGCAAACAGATGGTAGAAAGGCTGATCCTTGCGCGGCCTCAGGTCCTCCGGAATCGCCAACCACCACTCTTCGGTGTTGGAGAACTCCGGATCCACGTCAAAGATAACCCCGCGAAACGGGTGAACGCGGTGTTTGACCACCTCGCCGATCCTAAATTTGGCCTTGCCTCTCAGCACGCTACGCTCCTGATCCCTGAAGATCCGATACTGCGAATCTTCATCTGCCCCGTATAACCAGTTTTCACTGCCCTTCCAACGGCGCTGCCAAGCTGCCCCGGCGATGTCTTTTGCCTGTGCATTCTTCCAGTGCTATATTCACGCTAAACAACGAGGAGGCAGAGCAGTGCCCCGACTTAAACGCTTGCGCGGCGCCCTTTCGGCGTCGACTCTGGTTATTATGGCGGCGTGCGGTGGTGGCGACCGCGCTGAAGCTCCACCAAAAAACCAGAACGACATCTGTGCCATTTTCGACCAGCGCCCGGGTTGGGAGGACGCAATGATCGCATCCTCCAATCGTTGGGGAGCCCCTGTTCCCGTCCAGATGGCGATCATGTGGCGAGAATCGAGTTTCAGGTCATCAGTCCGTCCGCCCGGACGGGTTTCGTCGGCTTATGGTTTTGCCCAGGCCATCGACGGCACTTGGGATTGGTATCGCGAAGACACAGGCAATTCCTCGGCGGACCGGACTGATTTCGAAGATGCGGCAGATTTTATCGGCTGGTACATGTCCAAGAGCCGCTCCGCCAACAATATACCCATGTATGACGCCTACAACCAGTATCTGGCCTATCACGAAGGCCATGCAGGTCACCGGCGCGGCAGCTACAATGCCAAGGAATGGCTGCCACCTGTTGCAGATCGCGTGGCCGACCAGGCAGCACGCTATGCACGTCAATTGCCAGGTTGCTGAAGATCAGGCGAGGCTTGCCTGCAGCATCCCGATGCCAAGCGTCAGGACAACTGCCCCTGCAATCATCTGCAGTGCGGGGGCGACCATTGAGAGTCGGGTGTCTCCCCCTGCAGTAAAACTCGCTTCCCGCGTATAAACGGAGGCAAGCGCCACAAGCGCGGTGAACGCTCCAGTTCCCAGAGCCATTGCGAACACTGCCGCCAGTCCCAGCCCGTACAGTGCGGTTTGCCAGGCTATCACAAGGACAATCACAGCGCCTGTACACGGTCTGACGGCAATGGCTGCGATCAAAGCAAAAGCGTCGCGCCAGCCCTTCAAGCCGGCAACTTCATCAACCGTTGGTCCGTGCCGATGGCCACAACCACAATCGTCGTCATGTTCGTGGTGATGATGGTGATGATGGTCCCGATGCCCCGCGGTCGCCACAGACTTGCGCCGCGCCCGCATGGCACCCCTGACGCCCCGCCAGACAAGCACCGCGCCGATTGCAACGATCATGGCATAGCTGGCCGGGATCAGAATATCATTTGTGATGGCCTCGGCCTGACGGGCACCAAAGGACAGAAGCCCCAACCCCCCATAGACCAGCGCAACCGCCGTCAGACCCTGAGCAAGGGCCGATCCGATAGCCAATCCTGCCATGGTGCGCGCCTGCGCCCGGCTTGCCAGCCCCGCAGATCCGATCAGAAACTTGCCGTGCCCAGGTCCAAGCGCATGGACGAACCCATAAAGCCCAGAGGCCAGGATCACTGTCCAGACGATGCCGGGCTCTCCGCGCCGGGCGGCCATGACACCGCGCGCCAGTTCGTTCTGGAACTCGCGTTGTTGCGCGACGGCCCATTGGCTGACCTCGGCTGAGGTCCCTGACCACCAGAACCAGATGGCAAGTGCCGCGAACACAGCGAGACCCAAGCCAAGAACTAGTCGCATGACAGGATCAAATCGTCCGCGAACAAGGCACCGACATCCTGTTGATCTGGCGTCTCATCCCGACCAAGTGCCGCAAGCTCGGTTTTCAGCGCAGCCAGACCCGGTGCTTCAGGGTCATATGGCTTGTGTTCGGCCGTGCAGCCGTGCCCTTCCGGGCCGCGCACCTCTGGTGCCGCCGTAACTTCATAGGCGTAGTAGAATGTTGGATCGTAGAGCTTGACCACTGCCGCCGGGTCTTCATCCGTGCCGGGCCGGAACGGTTTCGCGAGCATCCGCTCGAACATTACCTCGACACGGCCATCCTCGAGAATACGGGTATCAGAGTTGACCGGCTTGCCGATCTGTTGGCGCTCACCGGACAGATACAGATAACTGTCGCCCGCAAAGTCATCGGGCCATGCGGTTTGATCCGCCAGAACGCGTTCTTTTTCGTCTGCTGTGAATTTACCGTCGCCATCCTTGTCGGCGTTCACATAAGACAAAAGATACAGCGAGGCATAGACATCGTAGATCCACGAGATGTGCAGCCGGTCCAGTTCTCCATCGGCATTCACGCCAAAATGCGCCCCACCTGTCACAAAAACATGCGGATGCGTGCCGCCTGGTGACGCCGCAAGCATCAGCCCCGAGAAACCAAGGATAGAGAGCATGCGTCTCATGATGTCCTCCGGAGTGTTTTCACGTCTGCG
>JBGCFK010000186.1:0-10047 GCA_045106875.1 Paracoccaceae bacterium
GCGCAAGATGAACAGGTCCGAAGGCGCGTCGATCACCTCGATCGCGTTGAGTTTCCGCTTCACCGGGATGGCCACGCATACCCGGCTGTGCTCCCCTCTCGCGGTTGTGCGTCGCAAACCGCTGCCGGGCAACGTTCCAGAATGTTCAGTGTTCGGAATGCCTTGCCGAAATTGGTGCGGCAGTGGACGAAGTCGCAAAACCCGTTGCCCGGCAGGGGAAGCTCACTTTTATCGCAGCCAGGTAAAGCCAACCCTTGTCGGTCGGGATGTAGGAGATGTCAGTAAGCTGTTAGCTGGCAAGACATGTGCAGCGGCGTCGAGAGGCCAGACAGTGTCGGGCGTTGTGATATCCAAGTCCGATCCTGCATCCTCGGCGCAATGTCATCGCCGTGGCGGCTGTCAGTCGTCATTAGCATGCGTCGGCTGCGTCTGGGCGGGCGAATATTGTTCTCTTTCATAAGCTTGGCGGTCAGTTTGCGAGAGACATGGCGCTCCCGGTCGCGCAGTTCGACGTAGATCCTGAGAGCACCATAGCGCTGTGTGCTCTTATCGAAGATCGACTTGATCTCACTGATCAAGGCCTCGTGCCGGGCAGCCCAAGCCGCCCGTTCCGGGGCAGTGCGTTGCCAGGCATGGAACCAGCTCCGGCTGATGCGAGGGATGCGGCAAAGCAGCCAGACAGAATGGTTGCGAATATGGGCGGCAATGAACGCAAGCTTCGCAATCATGTCTTCGCCGCCCATTGAGCGATAACAGCGTTCGCCATGGGCCTCAGACTGGCGGCGGCTTTCGGCTCACTTATACGCATCACCTCGTTTTCTACTTTCCACGCTTGTTGCGGCGCAGTTGCACGCTGCATCAACGCCAGGCTGCAATTTGCGCGATGAATTTACATGCGTTGGAATTTGTTGTCGCGTTCTGCAGTAGAAATGCGACAAAGGGCTATGGAAAGCACTCCGACCGTCGTCTCGTTTCTGCTGATCGAACAATTCTCCATGCTGTCCGTCGCGTCAGCAATCGAGCCATTGCGTCAGGCGAACCGGCTGCTGGGCCGCGATGCGTATCGGTGGCGGTTGATCAGCCATGATGGCGCCGCAGTGCCCGCATCAAACGCAATGACAGTCGCGGTCGACGGCACTTTGGGTGACGATGCCCGCACTGATTTTCTGTTCGTCTGCGCTGGTCTTGACGTCAACCCACCTTATCGCAACCGGTTGAATGCTGGCCTTGGACGGGCAGCGCGCGGCGACGTAGTGCTGGGCTCGCTGTCCGCGGGAACTTTCATTCTGGCCCGTGCGGGGCTATTGAACGGATATCGCTCGACCATTCACTGGGAATTCCAGCCTGCGTTCCAGGAAGAATTCCCGGATCTGGAGACGAGCCCCGGCCTCTATGTGATTGACCGGGATCGCTGGACCGGTTCCGGCGGCATCACTGGTATGGACATGATGCTGGGCCTGATCGAGCGAGATCACGGTTCAGGCTTGAGCCGCTCTGTCGGGAACCAGTTTCAGATTGACCAGATCCGCAATGCCGCAATCCACCAGCGCCCCGGACATCTGGCGCGCATGGACACGTTGCCCGGCCCGTTGCAGCAGGCGGTCAATCTGATGCTGGCCAATATCGACGAGCCGTTGCGCATGGACGAGCTTGCCCATCAACTGGGTTTGAACCTTCGCAGACTGGAGCGCATGTTCAAAGCGAACCTCGACGCGGCGCCTGCCCAAGTCTATCGTCGGCTGCGTCTCGAGAAGGCACGTGACCTGCTTCTCCATACTAATTTGCCGACACTTGAAGTTGCTTGCTTGACGGGCTTTGCTTCTAGTTCACATTTTGCCATGGCATATCAGAGGCAGTTCGGGCAGCGTCCGTCCGAAGCGCGTCGCGAGACAAGAAGCAAGGGCGCATTGGACGAGAGGGGACTCCCATGACGAAACCACGCGTGCTCTGCACCCGGAAATGGCCAGCAGCGGTCGAAGAGGTGTTAAAAGAACGGTTTGACGTGACACTCAACACTGCCGACGAAGCCATGAGCCAGTCGGCTTTGCGCCAGGCTTTCGACGACTACGACGCCGTCTGCCCAACCGTCACCGACAAGATCGATGCGGTAGTGCTTGCTGCCCCAGGCCGGGCCAAGATCTGCTGCAACTTCGGGGTTGGATTCAACAATATCGACGTCGAGGCTGCAAAGACAGCCGGTCTGGTCATCACCAACACGCCCGACGTGCTGACCGATGCCACAGCCGATATCGCGCTGACATTGCTGTTGAATGTTGCGCGCCGGACCTATGAAGGCGAACAAATGCTGCGCGGATCCCAATGGACCGGCTGGCGTCCGACGCAACTGATGGGCACCTCGCCACAGGGTAAGACGCTAGGTATCATCGGCATGGGTCGCATCGGGCGCGCCATGGCAAAACGCTGTCACGCAGCGCTGGACATGAATATCGTGTTTTACGATGCGTTCCCGGTCGATAACGCAGGAGTTCCTGCCAAGCAGTTATCCACAGTCGAAGACGTGCTCGAGGTCGCAGACTTCGTCTCGCTTCACTGCCCCGGAGGAGGTGCTAATACACGCCTGATCAATGCCGAGCGCCTTGCCCGGATGAAACCCACGGCCTTCCTCGTGAACACCGCTCGCGGCGATATTATCGATGAGGCTGCCCTTGTTGATGCGCTGAAAGCGGGCACGATCGCAGGCGCTGGATTGGACGTGTTCGAGGCTGAGCCGACGGTCACACCGGCACTGATGGACATGCCCAATGTCTGCCTTTTGCCGCATTTGGGGTCTGCCACGACTGAGACACGTGAGGCGATGGGTATGAAAGTTGTCGACAACCTCACCGCCTTCTTCGCTGGGGAGGAGCCACCGACCCGCGTAGCTTGAACTGATTAAACTCCAGGCACTTCACTGCCTTTGTGGCTTCCACTCGGGCAGTGGTAAGAAATCTGACACAGAGCGGCGTGGTCGGGCTTGCCTTGGCAACGCCGTTCTTTCTAGTTCCCGCTCCAAGGGCAAAAGCCCATACAAAATATAAAGGGGATGACTATGAACGGTGCGGATACCGCATGGATTATTGTGGCTACGGCCCTGGTCCTTTTCATGACACTGCCGGGTCTGGCGCTATTTTACGGAGGGCTCGTGCGCGCGCGCAATGTGCTGAGCGTGCTGATGCAGACGATCTCGATTGCCTGCCTTATGAGCGTGCTTTGGCTGGTCGCGGGCTACTCTATCGCGTTCGGTGACGGCGGTGGCCTTAATGCCTATTGGGGCGGTCTGGACAAGATGTTTCTAAGCGGCATCGATCCCGAGACGCTGTCGGGCACAATCCCGGAGGTCTTGTTCTTCGCTTTCCAGATGACCTTCGCCATCATCACGCCTGCACTGATCGTCGGCGCCTATGTCGAACGAATCGGCTTTGGCTTCGTCATGCTGTTCTCGGCGCTGTGGATGCTGATCTGCTACGCTCCTGTAGCCCATTGGGTCTGGGGCGGCGGTATGCTGGCCGATGGCGGGATTTTTGGCGAAACTGGCGTGCGCGATTTTGCGGGCGGTATTGTTGTGCACGAAACAGCTGGCATCGCGGCATTGGTCATCGCTGTTATGCTGGGCGCGCGCCGGGACAAGTCCAAGCCGCCGCACAACCCGGGGTATGTCATGATCGGCGCCTGCATGCTGTGGGTCGGCTGGTTCGGCTTCAATGGAGGCTCGCAGCTGGCTGCGGACGGGGGTGCTGCCATGGCATTGACTGTCACCCACATCTCGGCCGCGACCGCGTCCCTCTCATGGGCGCTGTGGGAGAAGATCCGCCACGGCAAGGCCTCGATGGTTGGATTGGTCACCGGCACCATCGCGGGGTTGGCGTCTATCACGCCTGCCTCGGGTTTTGTCGGCCCGGTCGAGGCGTTGATTATCGGCGCGGTCGCCGGCGTACTCTGTCAGGAAGCGTGCGGGTTCATCAAAGGTATGCTCAAGATCGATGATACGCTGGACGTGTTTGCGGTCCACGGCATCGGCGGTATCTTCGGTACGATCATGATCGCAGTGTTTGGTGCGGGCGCCTTCATGGCTCAGCTCGGCTCGTTGATCATCGTTGGCATATTCACGCTGGTTGTCACTGCGGTTCTGGTGCTGATCTGCAAGGCGGTTACTCCGCTCAGAGTCGATGAGGACGCCGAGACCACCGGGCTTGACCTCGTCGCACATGGCGAGCGGGCCTACGATCACGCATCGTAACAGCTTGGAGACCCTGCTGGACAGGCCGGGCCGAAGGACATAGCCAAAGGGGCGGCGTATATGTGCGCCGCCCTGCTTGTTGGCGCAAATGATATCCCGTCAGATCTCCATAACCATCCTGATCCTTGCCCAGATTTCCGTGCTATCGGTCTGGTTCTCTTCGGCTGCCGTACTTGCCGAGATGAAGGTGGAGGCCGGGCTGACCACGACAGATCTGGCTTGGCTGACCACGTCTGTGCAGCTTGGTTTCTCGCTGGGGGCACTTGGATTTGCGGCGCTTGGTCTGGCGGACCGGTTCGATCCACGCCGCGTCTTTTGCCTTTCTGCGCTGGTGGCGGCACTTGCCAACCTCGGTCAGCTCTGGGTGCCCATAGGCGGCACCGAGGCCTTGGCTTTGCGGGCGCTCACAGGGGCTGCATTGGCAGGCGTCTATCCGGTCGGGATGAAAATCGCGGTCGGCTGGTCGATCAAGGATCGCGGTCTGCTTGTAGGCGCGTTGGTGGGCGCATTGACGCTGGGCTCTGCCAGCCCGCATTTGATTGCCCTGATCGGAGGAGCCGACTGGCGTGTGACCATCTGGACGACCACGCTGATCACGATCATTGGTGGACTTGCGATGCTTTGGACCGGGCTCGGCCCGCACCACGCGCGAGCACCAGGGCTGAATCTGGGTGCCATTCGGCTCGCATGGACCGACAGGCGCATCCGATATGCGATCCTCGGCTATCTTGGCCATATGTGGGAACTTTATATCTTCTGGGCCTGGATTGGTGTGATCGCGGGCGGCTCATACGCATTGGCCGGCTCAGGTGAGGCTAGCTGGTTGGCCAAACTGACGGCCTTCCTGGCGGTGGGCTTGGGCGGCGTTGCTTGCGTCATCTGCGGACGCTGGGCTGATCGGTTTGGCAAGGCGCAGGTTGCCGCCTGGATCCTGGGTCTATCTACAATCGCTTCGCTGATGGCATCGGTCATGTATGGCGGGCCGGTCTGGCTCGTTATGGCAACGCTGATTATGTGGGGCATGCTCGTGGTCCCTGACAGCCCGCTCTTCTCTGCACTTGTCGCGGATGCGGCACCGCCCGAGCGCGCAGGCAGTCTGATGACGCTCCAGACATCCATCGGATTCCTGCTGACTGCCGTAACGGTTCAAGCCACACCGTTGGTTGCGGGAGCGATCGGTTGGCCAATAGTTCTGGGACTGATGGGCGTTGGGCCTGCTTTGGGGTTGCTGGCAATGCGAGCACTGATCAGAATAACGCCTGTATCCAACTGACCAACCGAGTTGGCCAAAGTCACGTCCACTGACCGCCGCCATCCATGTCGATCACTGTACCGGACAGATAGTGCACTTGCGGCGCGCACAGCATTGCCGCGAGCGAACCAACCTCCTCGGGGCTCTTCAGGCGCCCGAAAGGCAGACCATCCTCGTTTAGTGTCTCGCGCCAACGCTCAGCATCGCCCAACTGGATCTCGGCGCGTGTGCGCGACATGGTGACGATGCGGTCCGTCAGGGTCGGCGCCGGGTTGATTCCGAAGACGCGCACATTGCTGCGCGGAGTCTCGGCGCCCAGAGCATTGGTAAACCCAATTAGCGCCGCATTCCCCGCCGCACCGGCGATATATCCCGGATTCACTGCCCGCCCGCCCATGCCGATGATGTTGACGATAGTCCCAGCGCCTCGCGCTTTCATCGCAGCAACATAGAGCTGACAGAGATGGATATAACCGAACACCTTCAGCTCCCATCCCTCGCGCCACGCCTCCATCGAAACATTCGCGATATCGCCCGCAGGAATCGCGCCAGCATTGTTCACGAGGATATCGACGTTCGGGTTTGTTTCGAACAGGCGCTGACGCCCAGCATCTTGCGACAAATCGGCTACCAAAGGCACGATGGTTTGCCCAGATTGCGCGGCAAGGGCTTCAGCGGCCGCCGTAACTTTCGCGGCGTCGCGAGCGACAATGACCACATCTGCGCCCTCGGCTGCAAAAGCTGCAGCCGTCGCAAGCCCTATGCCCTTTGAGCCTCCGGTGACGAGCACCTGCTTGCCAGCCAATCCAAGATCCATGCGTTCCTCCCGACGTTGCAGAGACAGTCATACACCACTTGGCCCGCTTGCGAAGCGGCTGCCACCGCGCTTCCGACAGGGTGATGAGAAGCCCCGGCATCTTGTGAACCTGAGAAATAGCGCTAACGTAGATTCAACCATGGAATGCAGGCGTCTGGGGAAGGGCGACCGCGCATCGTTCTACAACCGATCGATTGGGAGATCTCACGATGAACCAAGGTGAATTCACACGCCGTCATATGATGGCCCTGATGGGCAGTGCCGCGGGCGTTGCCGGGATATCAGGCACGTCCGCAATGGCAGCCGAGCCCTTGAAGCTGTGGACCATTGGCGTGGCCAAGGTTGGCGGCAAGGACTGGTCGGCGATGGAAACGCAGGCGGGAATCTCGATTGCCTATAATGCCAAGTCGGCGCGCGCGGACGAGGCTATTCAAAAGATGGTCGTGGGCGACGGCAATCGCCTTTACGATGCAATGTCCGACAATGGCGGCGGCATGGAAGACGCAATGGCCAGCCAGGGCGTCGTGGCCGAGTTGGACATCTCTCAGATTCCCAACTGGAAGAACATCCTGCCGACCTACAATGACGGCGGTGCCGCGGCAGACACGATCCGGTATCAGGGTAAAATCGTCGCCGTGCCCTACATTTCGAACGCTGACAGCCTTGCATTTAATCATTCTGTCATCGGCGAGGATCTGGGAACATGGGAGGCGCTGTTCGACGAACAGTTCAAGGGCCGCGCCGCCATGCAGAACGACTTTGGTCCGACCATGACAAATACCGCGATCTACCTGAAACAATCCGGTAAGCAGGACATCGAGAACCCCTCCGACATGACTGCCGCCGAGGTCAAGGGCGTCTGTCAGTTCCTGATCGAAAAGAAGAAGGCCGGGCAATTCCGCACCTTCTGGGATGGCTTCCAGAACGGCGTGGATCTTCTCGCTTCCGAAGAGGTGCTGGTTTCGTCCTGCTGGGAACCCATCCAGGTTGTTGCCGGGAAGAAATCCGGCAAGGATATCCGCTATGGCACAATGAAGGAAGGCCATCAGACCTGGAACAACATGTTCATGCTGACCAAGGGTGGCGAGGAGCGCGGGCAGGCAGACAACTTCTACAAACTGATGAACGTCTATCTGTCACAATGGTTCGGTGCGCGCACCCTGGCGACGTTCGGCTTCACACCGCAGATGCAGGGCGTGAACGAGTATGTCGATGCGAACCCGGACGACTTCGATGATACCACGAAGGCCGTGATTGCCGAGCGGCTTGCCAACAAGCAGGCCCGCATCTCGGTTGCAGGAAACTCCTGGCAGAATGTCTTCCCGACGAACATTCGGGACTATCAGGACTGGTGGGCCCGCGTTCAGGCTGCTTGAGGACGTGGTGGTCGAAATTCAGGCAGGCGGGGGCTGGCGCTCCCGTCTTGGGCGATGGGCTTTCTATGTGCCCATCGTGTTCATGGTGATATTTTTCACGCTTCCACTCGCCCTGACGGCTGTCTGGTCGGTGTTTGAACGGACCATGTTCTGGATGGAGCCGGGATTCACGTTTTTTGCCTACGAAAACTTCTTCACCTCGGCCCGCCTCTACAACTTTCTGGCGTCCATGTGGCACTCGCTGATTGCCGTGGCAATCTGCCTGGTACTGGGGTTCCCGATTGCTGTCTTCGTACGCCGAAGGGTGCCTCAGGTAGCCCAGCACAGGGTCGTGCTGCTGTTCATACTACCCTTCATGGTGTCCGAGATCATCCGCGTCTTCGCCCTGCGCCCGGTTCTGCAAAGGAACGGCCTGGTGAATGACACGCTGATCTGGCTGGGGGCGATCGACGAGCCGATAACATCGATCCTCTATACGCCCACCGGTGTCATTATCGGCGAGGTTCTGTCTTTCCTGCCGTTCATCGTCTTCAGCGGCTTTCTCGCGATGGAGGCCGTGCCGAAATACATTTTTGAGATCTGTGAGGATCTGGGCGCCTCGACCTTCCGGATCTACAAAGACATCATATTGCCATTGGCTGCACCGGGCATCTTCGCAGGCTCGGTCTTCATCTTCGTAAACGGGATCGGGGTGGCATTGCTGCCCAATATCCTCGGCGGACCGGGTGCAGTGAACGCCGGACTTATCGCAACACAGGCAATCACGGCACTGGACTTCCCGCTGGCCATGGCAATCAGCGCCATCATGATGGCCACGCTTCTGGCGCTTTTGTACATTGGGCACCGGCTCTTTGATCTGACCCACATCCTCGAGCCGCATCGCTGATGGATGACTATTCCAATCCATGGCTGCACCGGCTGAAATGGTTCTACCTGCTGCTGGTCGTCACGACGCTGATGAGTCCGGTTTTCTATGTCATGTACATCTCGTTCAACGAGAACGGGTTCGGGGCCGCAGAATACGTATTCACGCTGGATTGGTACGGGGTGATCTTTACGGACAGGCTGATGATGAACGCGCTAGGCTGGACAATGTCGCTAGCGGTTTGTGCAACGCTGATAACGGTGCCGTTCGCGGTGCTGGGCGCGAAGCTCTACAAGACGGCGACGGCCAAGGTGCCGATCGTGTTTCTGCTGATGCTGCCGCTTTTCGTGGCGCCTGACATTTTTGGATCGGCCCTGCTGGTCTATTTCAAAAACCTCAACAACGGCTTCGCATTCCTTGGCGAAAGCCTTGGCGTGACATGGATGGAAAACTGGTTCCAACTGGGCTTCTCGACCGCGCTGATCGGGCTGATCATCTACACCATTCCCTATGCCTTCATCGTGGTTCTGATCACCATGGGCAGATATCGCCGGGAACAGACTGAAGCGGCGCGGGCCTGCGGTGCAACCGCATGGCAGGCATTCTGGGACATCGAGTTTCCCCAGATCCGCCCCGGCGTGTTCTCTGCCGCTGCCTTCTGCATGATCCTCTGCTTCAACGAGTACACTCGCACCAGCCTGCTGAAAGGCGGGTTCGACACCTTCACAACTGTGCTGGTCAGCCAGATGCTGAACGAAGGCATGTCCGAGCAATCCTATGCCATGTCCAGTTTTGTCAGTTTTGTCGCGATCGCAGCCATCGGCAGCATCATTCTGTGGACCATGTTCCGGGCCGAGCGGTTGTCTCGCGACGCCCGCGCAAAAGCCGAACCGGTGAGCTCATGAAACCTGCTGTTGAAGTCCGGAACCTTGCCAAGCACTATGGCTCTGTGCGGGCATTGGACGGTGTCGATCTGAACATCGGCGCCGGGGAGTATTTCGTACTACTCGGTCCCTCTGGCGGGGGAAAGACCACGCTCCTGCGTACCATTGGGGGGTTTCACAAGCCTACCGCAGGACGGGTGCTGCTGCATGGAGATGACGTCAGCCATCTGCCACCAGACAAACGTCCGACCTCGATGGTGTTCCAGTCCTACGCCCTGTTCCCGCACATGACGGTCTCGCGGAACGTGGGATATGGGCTGGTGCTGGCCGGATTGCCTGCCGATCAGATCGCCGCCAAAGTCGAGGCGATGCTTGTAATGGTCGGGCTGACCGGCCTCGGCTCTCGAAAACCGCATGAATTGTCTGGCGGACAGCAACAACGGGTGCAGCTTGCCCGTGCATTGGTGCTGGACCGGGACATCCTGCTGCTTGATGAGCCATTGGCGGCACTGGATGCCCAGCTGCGCAAGGACATGTGCTTGGAACTCAAGCACCTGCAGGAGAAGGTCGGGATCACTTTCATCCACGTCACGCACAATCAGGAAGAGGCGATGAC
>JBGCFK010000187.1:0-8198 GCA_045106875.1 Paracoccaceae bacterium
TAGATCCACTTTCCAACGCACAAGATAGGACGAAGGCGCCAATGCGGCGTTGAATTCCGGATCTTTGTCCAACCTCAGATGTGTGACAAGTCGTCCAAGTAGTTGCTGCGAGGTCAGGACACGGATCTGGTTGGGAGCGGGGTTACGACCCAAGTCATTTGTCACGCTTTGCAGGTTGACGATCTGAGCACCCTTTGGATCCAGCATGATCTCGGCACGCGCGGTGAATTGTGGCTTTGTCTGGTGCAGGTAGACATTGCCGCACACGATCCCGGTGGCCACGCAAAGGATCGGGACCCATTTCTGACGCCAGAGAATTTCGGCCAAGGCCCGCACGTCCGTCCTTCGGATCGGCGTGCCCTGCCCCATGGGTTCGTTCCAGGGATCCTTCACGTAGGGTGCCACGGTCTCAGTCATTGCGTTGCCTCTTCCAAAAGGCTCAGCGCAGCCCAGACTTCTTGCCCAACGGCATTTCCTTCAAGGATGACAAAGTTGCCCCAAGCACCTTTCGTGTTGATCAGAGCCAGTCTTGCGCCCTCGTTCAGACGCGTGAGAACGGGATTGTCCGTACCGGGACCCGAGCGTGTGTTGATCACAGGGCGCGCAACCAAATGCGTGGCAGACGGCACATCATCGTCTTCGGCTTGATCAGCGGGATCATCAGAGATGGAATGGGTGTCAGAGGTCTCGATCGAACCAGTAGTGGATGCCTGAATCACCACAGAACCACCATCAGTTTCATCCTGGAGTGGCTCATCAGGCACATTGGTGCTGCGTTCGGCAAGCACAGGCGGAGCAGCAGGTTTCAGTGCGACCATTGCGCCGTCGGCTTCCAGATAGCTCAATTTCCAGCACTCGGCCGTCGCAAGCCCATCGACGCAGTGAACTGCCACAAGGCCATACACCGCCTTGGCCCGACCCTTGCGCTGCAACTGCCCACGAAAGTCTACATGTCCGCCTTCCAACACGCGCCCGACGACGACATCGCGAAATTCAAAGTCGGGATGCGCGCGCAGCATACGGCGAATCCCTAGCGCAGCTTCAGCCTTCAGACGCATCGCCTCGGCCATTTCCGCCGACTCGCGTTCGTCATTTGGCCACCACCCAAGCCCCACGCCTGAGATCAGCCCGAGAAAGGTAAATACCAGAAAAACCCGCATTTCTTGCCTCCGCAACCAGTGCACGCACATAAGTCGAAGCCGGGATTTCACCCGACCTGGAGAAAAGGGTAGCGGGGAGATCGTTACCAGATCGGTAAGATTTGCCGGAAATTTTACCCGCATCCTGGCTTTGGCATGATCAACGTGATTCGATGAGTGGCACAGGCCAAGCCATTCGCATTTTTCGAGGAGCAGATTCTGAATAACCCTTTCAGATCAGACTACTAAACTGAAAGTGAGCACGGCATTACCAATTAACTCACGATTAAAGCTGTTCTTTAACACTCCGGTCACAGTCAGAATTCGCTTCATTTCGGGACAGTTCGAGTATCATGAGCCCAAGCTTCCAGCCCTCTGCACGCCCGGCCCGCGCAGCAATCGAGGCACAATCTGGCACCCAGCCAGTAGTCGCTGCAAACGCACGGCAGCAGCCTCAGCGTTCCCGTTTCTACTCGGCGCAGATGTCGGGAAATGCACGCGCAGTATTGCTGGCAGCGGCCGATCTGTCGGCAATGGCGATTGTATCGCTACTGACCGCCCCGGCAATCGCAACTGCCGGGTTGATGTCAGGTTCGATTGTTGCCGCGATGTTGGGGTTTGCACTTGCTGCCCTTGCGGGGCTCTACCGGGCAAAGATATCCGAGCCCGATGAACTGCGGCAGATCACCGGTGTCGCGACGGTATTGGCGCTTTTGGAGATCTCGATGGCCTCCGCGCCCACCACGATGAGTGTTTCGATCTACTGGCTAGGCACCATCGCCGCGTTGATTGGTCTGCGAACCGGCCTTCGAGCGCTGCCGATTACGGCAGATCTAATGCACTCCTCCATCGGGCTGGCCGGGTCCGGCGACGAATGGGAACATGTTGATTGCGAATGGCACGCCAACCGGGCAGGTCACCTCGAGTGTCGCAGAGCACCGGCTCGGCTGTCTCCAGTAGTTCGGAGCGCATGGGATGTGGGATTGAAACGGTTTCTTGACGTTGCGCTTTCACTCTTCGCGCTCATCTTGCTGGCACCCCTGTTCGGGCTGATCATGGCCGGTCTGGCGCGTGAACGCGGAACGTTATTCTTTCGTCAAACCCGCGTCGGGCAGCACGGACGCAGATTCACCTGCCTGAAGTTTCGCACTATGCGGGAGGACGCCCAAGATCGGTTGGAGTTGCTATTGGATTGCAATCCAACAGCCCGCACCGAGTGGGCACAGCATCAGAAACTGTTCCACGACCCAAGAGTGACGTGGCTAGGGCAGATCCTGCGCAGCAGTTCGCTGGACGAATTACCCCAGCTCATCAACATACTGCGCGGCGACATGAGCTTGGTCGGGCCGCGACCCATCATAGCCCCCGAGGTGCCCGGCTATCCTTCTGACCAACGCTATTTTCACGGAACGGCGTTCTCGGACTACGCGTCCTGTCTGCCTGGATTGACGGGGTTGTGGCAGGTCAGTGGGCGCCACCAGACGCCGTATGCCGAAAGGGTACGGCTCGATCAATGCTATGCGAGGCAGTGGTCAATGTGGCTGGATTTCGTGATCTTGCTGCGTACCATCAAGGTCGTCCTGCGGCGGGACGGGCGATAGCGCCCCCGTGAACAGGGCAGGAACACACCGGACATGCCAGTACGCCCTGCCCCAAACGCGTTCTCAGAGGACCGTAATTCCGCGACCAGCCAATCGGGCCTTTGAACGCTGATAGATCCCCTCAAGGTCCGTTGTGCCTTGAAAACCATCAAACACAATGAATTCGGCATAGGACCCGCCAGCGGAGAAGCTTGACGAAGCATAGTTCGTATTGCCAATCCCCAGCGGTGCCGTGATTGGCTGCGGCGCGGCAAGTGGCTCCCCGGTGACCGCGACAGATCCCGTAGGACCACCACGGAACAAGACCCAGTTCTGGCTTGCAGAGATACTCATTGCGACGAAAATGAATGGCGCACTTGTGGGCGTGCCGGGATCGAAGTTGCGGTTGTTGAACGGGAAGCCGCGTGCGTTGCCGAAGAGATCAACGCCAAACGTGAACAGCCCCGCCCCGTCGGTGGTTGACAGGTTTCCGGCCACGATCCGGTTGCCGCTGGCAGTGGAGGAGACGACAGCGCAAATGGTCTGTTCAGACTGTTGTGTCCTTGGGGACACCAGCCCGCGTTGCGCCTGTCCTGCGCTGCCATCACCATCCGAGATAACGACAGTGTTCGGAGTAAGACTGCTGGTACCCGAGATCAGCTCGGCCATGACCTGATTGGAAACGAGATCAGTCATCCCAGCATGATCTGTCCCGAAAACCCAGTGTCCGGCTGCGCCGGCTTCGGCCGTGATCCCTCCACCGCCTCCTGCAGCAGGCACGATGGTCCAGTTGAAGTTCTGCCCAGCCTGACCCGAAACATTGGTGGCAGTGACAGTAACAGAGGATGTGCCCTCGGTCGTCGGAGCACCGGAAATCACCCCGGTTGCAGGGTCTATCGACAATCCTGCCGGTAGTCCGGTGGCAGCAAAGCTTAGTGCGTCACCCGTAAAGAAGGGCGTCGTATCAAGAGGGAGTGTCATGGGGATACCTCGTCTTGCTGGTCCGGTATCGAGCCCTGCGCAACAGGCGCAGCAAGCGAAGCAACCGGATCGGTTTGGTCAGGAATGATGCCCTCGGCGGCCGGAGGCGTGGGCCCGGAACCTGTGGTCTCTTCAAGCGTATCTGTCTGATCTGGGATCGTGCCTGTAGCAATGGGCGGTTGCGGCCCGGTGATCGTCTGGCCTGCTCCCGCTATGGCCTGCGGCAGTCTGCTTGCATATCGCGCCCCCAGCGCGCGCAGACCTGAAGCATCGAAATGGACACCATCTGCCAGCGTAGCAAGCCCAGCGGAGGCCACGACAGCCGTGTGACCAACCCGTGCGGGAGTATCGGAAATAATGTCCTGAATGGCCTCACGGGACGCGTTCCCAGCCACCCATGTAGGCGCCAACTGACCCAGCACGAACGGCGTCTCCGGCGTGGCAGTCGCAACATCCGAGCGAAAGTCAGAAATCATCTGGTCCAATTGCGCAGCATACTGCGCATTGCCTGCATCAGCCTCACCCTGGTGCCAGAGAAACCCGGCAAAGATGAAATCAGGGTTCGCCGACATCAGTGCATTTATCCGGGAGACCGCCCCGTCAAAGCAAGTACCGCCCTTTTGCCAATGCCCGGAACCAAGGCCGGTGCCACCCTGGGCCTCTGGCGCCAGAAGCAAAGTTGCTCCCGGATTCTGCGCGGCCCAGGCCTGAGCGAATGAAATGTCCAGGCCCATATGCGCAGGGTTTGGGTCAAGGTGCTGCAGCGGCACCGAGGAAGGTATCACACTGCCCGTATTGGGTGGAGTTCGCCCGAATTGTCTTGTACTGGCAGGATGCACAGTTGAACTGTCGTAAGGTGCACGGCCGACCATGTTCGACTGGCCGACAAGCGCAAGGACGAATGTGCCCTCGACCGATCGGGACCCAAACCAGCGCAGCCCGAGGTCGAAACTCAGCATTACCAGACCGCCACGATCGAACTGGCAGTCGTGCCGCTGGCGTGAACGCGTGCCACTCTCAAAGGCACGAATCCCGCGGCCAGGTTCGCAAACGTCACGGTATCGCCACTGGCCATGGTCAACCGCAGGTCGCCTGGCGCACCGATGAACAAGGCGCGCGAAGTGAATGCGAGGTCTGTCGTGTCGTCGGGAGTGACCTCGACCGCGTGGTACCCGGGACTTTCCAAGCCCGAACTGCGATCCTCAAAAATATCTGACATCAATGGTCCCTTTCTGCATCAGCGGAACCGACGCATGGCAGGCGGAGGCCTGCGGGGAGTCCCGCCAGATCTCGTGCCAATTGATGGGGACTTTAGCCAGGGTCAGGCAGTGTTGCGCAGAAAGCGCCGGTCCGCACGCTCATCAAACGCCGAGGTAGCGGTGCATCAGGCCCGGGTCCGACATCAACTGGGCAGACGTCCCCGTCCAGACAATGCGGCCTTTTTCAATCACCAGGTGCCTGTCAGCAATCCGCGCGAGATCGCGCACGTTCTTGTCAATCACAAGAATAGCCTGACCGCGCGCTTTCAGCGTGCCCAGCACATCCCAGATTTCGGACCGGACCAGCGGTGCAAGCCCCTCGGTCGCTTCATCCAGAATGAGTAATTCGGGGTTCGTCATCAACGCGCGCCCAATGGCCAGCATTTGCTGTTCGCCGCCCGATAAAAGGTTCGCCATCGACCCGCGCCGAGCCTCAAGCGACGGGAAAAGCGTATATATATCCGCCAGCGCCCAACCGGCACCACGGGAGGTCGCAACAAGGTTTTCCTCCGCCGTGAGATTCGGGAACACCTGCCTGCCCTCGGGCACCATCCCCAGTCCCACTCGGGCACGCTTGTGGGCTGTCAGTACTGCGATCTCCTGCCCCGCATAGCGGACACTGCCCATAGACGGGACCATACCCATCACCGAATGCACTGTTGTGGTTTTACCCATGCCGTTGCGCCCAATCAGCGTGACGACTTCGCCAGGATCCACATGGAACGACACGCCGAACAGCGCCTGGCTCGCGCCATAGAAGGTCTCCAGACCAACCACCTCTAACAGCTCGCTCAAGCGGCTTCCTCGCCCAGATAAGCACTGCGGACCTCGGCATTGGCGCGAATCTCATCCGGCGTGCCTGTCGCAACCAGCTTGCCGTAGACCAGAACCGAGATCCGGTCGGCCAATTGAAACACTGCATCCATGTCGTGCTCGATCAGCAAGATCGCATGATCAGAACGCAGACCGGCAAGGAGGTCGACCATCTTGCGACTTTCCTCTGCCCCCATTCCAGCCAAAGGCTCATCCAGCAGCAGCAGCTTCGGTGAGGTGGCAAGCGCCATGGCGATCTCAAGCTGGCGCTGCTGACCATGCGCAAGCGCGGAGACCGGGGCCCCGGCAAGCTCGGCAAGACCGACATGTCCCAACATATCCGCAGCTTGCGCCCGCAGTCCGACATCCAAGCGCGCAGGACGCCAGAACCGGAACGAGTGCCCGTCATGGGCCTGCACCGCCAGTGCTACATTGTCGGTCACGCTCATATCCTGGAAGACCGATGTAATCTGATAGGACCGTGCAAGGCCACGATGCGCACGGGCATGGGTTGGCAGCCTGGTGATATCGGCACCGTCCAGCAGAACCTGTCCCGCATCGGGCATCAGCTCACCCGCCAATTGCGAGATCAACGTCGTCTTGCCAGCACCGTTCGGTCCGATCACGGCATGGATTTCTCCCATGCGCACGTCGAGTGAAACGTCGTCCGTGGCGGTCACACCACCGAAGCGCTTGGCCAGGCTACGGACTTCAAGCATGCGCGCGCCCTCGCAGGATCCCCGAGATGCCACCGCGCGCAAACAAAACCACAAGCACCAGAACCAGTCCGAAAACAAAGTGCCAGTATACCCCTGCGCCCGGCTGTATGGAGTTCATGACCGGCTCTAGATACTCTTCCAGCAGGATAAACACCGCGACACCGAAGACAGGGCCATAGAGCCGCCCGGTACCACCAAGCACGACCATAAAGATCAGCTCGCCCGAGCGGGTCCAGTCCATCATGTCAGGGCTGATGAATTCAGTGAAGTTGCCCAGCAAAGCACCTGCATAAGCACAGAGCGCCCCCGCGATCATATAGGCGACAAGCCGGTACCGGAATGTGGGATAGCCCAAGGCCTGCATCCGTTGCTCGTTCGACTTGGCACCCTGAACGACCATCCCGAAGCGGGCATTCACAACCCGATGCATGATGAACAAAGCCACAATCAGCGATGCAAGGCAAACATAGTAGAACGTCAGTTCGTCATGCAGGTCGATCACTGGCACGGCAGAACGTTCGTAGATCACCAGCCCATCATCGGCACCGTATTCCTCCAGCGAGACGAACAGGAAATAGACCATCTGACTGAACGCCATGGTGATCATGATAAAATGAACACCTTTGGTGCGCAGCGACATCGCGCCGGTCACAAAAGCAAAAAGCGCCCCAACAACCAAGGCCAACGGCAGATGCACCCACCCATCGTAGATATCGTAGTGGGCAGGAATACCGACGCAATAGGCGCCGATGCCCAGAAACGCCGCGTGTCCGAAGCTGACCATGCCACCATAGCCAAGGATCAGGTTCAGGCTGACCGCAGCGATCGCAATGATGATCAACCGGGTCGCCAGGTCCATCAGGAACGGCTGACCCGCCGCCGCAATCGCGAAAGGCGCCACGGCGAGCAGTCCCATGATTGCGATGCCCGCAATGGTTTCGTTGCGAAACGTCATCTGGTCCTCGGTGGGAACAGGCCTTGTGGGCGGATCACAAGGATCGCCGCCATCAGGATGTAGATCAGCATGGCCGACAATGCAGGCGCCGCGGTTTCAGCGTGGTCCGCTGACATCAGCCATAGCAGCAGCACATCCAGATAGCTGCGCCCCATGGTATCGATCACTCCAACGATCAGCGCGCCGACAAACGCGCCCTTGATGGACCCGATCCCACCAATGATGATGACGACGAAAGCGACGATGATGATCTCGTTGCCCATGCCGATAGAGGCCTCGGTAATGGGTGCGATCATCAGACCCGCAAGCCCTGCCATGGCAGCGCCCAAAGCAAAGACGATGGCAAAGAGCCGCTGGATATCAACCCCCAACGCCTGCACCATAGCCCGGTCCGATGCACCCGCCCGGATCCGCATACCAAGGCGTGTGCGCGTGACCAGCAGCCAGAGCCCGATTGCAACGGCCAATCCTGTGCCAACGATAACCAGACGGAAGAGCGGGATCTCGGCACCCGCAAACGCGACACGGCCCTGGGCCCACCATGGCGTCGGAATGCCCATGCCCTCGGCACCCCAGAAGAAATGCACCGAGGTATCGGCGATAAGGATCAACCCGAACGTCGCGAGTACGTGGTCCAGATGATCACGGGTGTAAAGGGATCGCGCGATGGTTATCTCGGCTGCGTACCCGACAGCTGCTGTCAGAGGCAAGGCGACCAGCAAGCCCAATACGAACGACCCGGTCACGGCCAC
>JBGCFK010000188.1:0-4078 GCA_045106875.1 Paracoccaceae bacterium
CGCTTGCTGAGCGCGCACGTGGCCTCGGTTGGGCTGACGTGCAGATTATCGACGATGATCTCGGTCGATCAGGTTCCGGTGTCGCCCGGCCTGGCTTCGAGAAGCTGCTCGCCGCGATCTGTGAGGGGCGCGTCGGTGCTGTGGTCTCGATCGAAGCGTCACGGCTGGCTCGGAACGGGCGCGATTGGCACACGCTGCTGGAATTCTGCGGCCTGGTCTCGACACTGATTGTCGACGAAGACGGGATCTATGATCCGCGCCACCCAAATGATCGCCTGCTGCTGGGCATGAAGGGTACGATGAGCGAGATGGAGCTGTCGGTGCTGCGTCAGCGCTCGCACGAAGCGCTGCGCCAGAAGGCGCGACGAGGCGAACTCTTCATGACGGTTGCCATCGGCTATGTGCGTGTTGGCAAGGATCAGATCGACCAGGACCCAAACCGGCGGATCCGGGATGCGATCGATCTGGTATTTGCCAAGTTCGACGAGATGCACTCCGTGCGCCAGGTGCATTTGTGGTTGCGTCAGAAGCAGATCGCGCTTCCGGCGGTGGTCCACGGGCCGGATGGGCGCGATGTCCGATGGAAGCTACCAGTCTACAACACAGTGCTGCACATCCTGCAGAACCCGATCTACGCTGGTGCCTATGTCTTTGGGCGCACTGGCTCACGCACGGTCATCGAGGACGGGCGCAAGCGTGTCATCCGAGGGTTCATCAAGGCGCGAGACGACTGGGATGTTTTGCTTCAGGATCATCACGATGGTTATATCTCCTGGGACGTCTACGAGAGGAACCAACGCTTGATCGCGGACAACGCCACCGGAAAGTTTGGCCCTGGACGGGGTGCTGTGCGGCAGGGCGAGGCGCTTCTCGCCGGGCTTCTCAGGTGTGGCCATTGCGGACGCAAACTTCACGTCGCCTATTCGGGCAAGGGCGGCAACACCGGACGTTATCACTGCCGCGGTGGCCAGTTCAATCACGGCGGCCCCCGATGCATCTCGTTCGGTGGCATGCGGGTGGACCGGGCCGTCAGCGCCGAGATCATTGCCCGGCTACAACCTTTGGGCATTGAGGCAGCTTTGGAGGCAGAGGCAGCCCAGGGCGAAGCTCATGTCGAGAAACGGCGTCAGCTTGAATTGAACCTGGAGCAGGCGCGGTATGAAGCCGCCCGGGCCCGGCGCCAATACGATGCCGTAGATCCTGACAATCGCCTGGTCGCTGTTGAACTGGAAGCGCGCTGGAACGCACGGCTCAAAGACGTAGCAGTCCTGGAAGATGAGATAGAAGCACGTGATGCGATGGCGACGACACAACATTCTGGCGCCGTCGATCGTGCCCAGTTGATGAACCTTGGCGCTGACCTTGAACGCGCCTGGGCCTGTCCGGGCACGACGCCCGCCACAAAGAAACAAATCATCCGTACACTGGTCGAGGAGATCGTTGTGCGCGTCGAGGGCGAGACGATCGAGCTTATCGTTCACTGGCAGGGCGGTGCGCATTCTGCGCTTGCTGTGCGCAAGAACCGTTCCGGCCAGCATCGCTGGAGTACCGACGAGGATGTCGTCGAACTCACGCGGGCGTTGGCACGGCTGATGCCCGATAAACTCATTGCCTCGGCACTCAACCGCGCCGGAAAGCTCACCGGGTGTGGCAATGGCTGGACGCAGTCCAGGGTTTGTAGCATGCGCAACCATCACAAGATAAATGTCTACCGCGAGGGCGAACGCGCTCAACGGGGCGAGTTGACCCTTGAAGAGGCGGTAGAGGCATTGACACTCAGCACCTCGAGCGTCCGCAGCCTTATCCAGGAGGGTGCTATCCCTGCGCATCAATTCTGTAAAGGTTCGCCCTGGATCGTCAAAATGGATGACCTGAGCACGGAAGATGTCATAAGAGCTGCAGATCGAAAGCGGCGACATGCCCCGCCATCTGGGAATCCTGATCGAAAATTATTGGCATTATAGGCACATAGCGAGGTGGGCATTATGAAGCAGGACCGCATGGGCCTGTGATGAGCAGGTTCTGGCTGTTCTCGATCCAGCGCCCGATCGCCAGTTCCTTGAACAGTGTTCACCCACGCCGCTCGAACCGATGGCGCAGCGGGGCTCACTGTCCAGCTTGCGTGGTGTCCGGTAGTCCACGTCCTCGATGCTGGCCCCGACATGACGCAGTTTGGCGGTGCGCATGCGGCTCTGGAACTTCTTGGTGCTGCGGTTGCTGGCCTCACGGTCGATTGGCAAACCCAGCCATTCGGCATGGCTGAGGTCAGCGGCATCGTCCCTGCCTTGAAGTTCGGCAAAGGCGTCCATTGCCCGGCAGGCGATGCGAAGCATCGCTGAGAGGGGCCATACCGTCGAGCTTCAGCTCTTTGAGATGATGATGGGTTGGATAGTCGAGCATAGGTTCTCCTCCTCAGTGGAAATACTCGGGGCCGCGGATGTTTTGATGTATGATCGCCGTTCCCTCCGCAGGCTTTTGGGGCCGGTGGCGATACAGGTTGTTCCCGAGAATGGAACTGACGGATTGATAGGTAAGCCCGTTGATCTGGATGGCGCGCAGGCAAGCGGCTTCCAAAGCGTCACGGCCGTGCTGTTTGGCCAACCGGACGATACCCAGACAGGTTCTGAAGCCTTGCTCGGGATGGGTTTTGCCTTCGATCACGAGCTCCACCAAGGCACTGGTATTGGGGCCGATCCGGGCGGCCTGACGCTTCAGCTCGGCCGGTGTCAGTCCGGCATATTCCCGATGACTGGTGGGCATGTGTTCGGCGACGGTCGTATGGCCACGGTTGCCAGACGTGCGAACATGAGATGCAACCCTCTGGTTCTGGTGGAATATTTCCACCGTCCGAACGGTGATGCGTGCCCAGAGCGTCTGCTTCAGAAGTTGATACGGCACCGAGTAATAATGCTTGTCGATCTCGACATCGTAGTCGAGCCCGGCCCGGTGTTCGCGCCATTCAGCGTATTCATACGGTGCGGCGGGCAACGCCTTCAGCGCTGACCTGTCCAGCCGTTCGAACAGTTCCAGACGACTGGCACCTAGGTGCCGGGTCACCTTGGCGTTCAGTTTGCCCAGCTCTTCCCGGATCGCTGTGTTCAATTCTGCCAGTGAGTGGAAACGGAATTTGCGCAGCCGCGCCACGATCCAGCGTTGGACAATCTGTACGCCCGCCTCGACCTTCGCTTTATCTTTGGGCTTCCTGGCACGGGCCTGGATGACGGCAGTGTCATAATGTATGGCCAGGTCGGCATAGGTGCGATTCAGGACGGGTTCGTACCGGTCGGCCTTCGTCGCCCCGGACTTCAGATTGTCGGGAACCAGTTACCCTGGGACGCCGCCGAAGAACTCCAGCATACGCACGTGGCTGGATATCCAGTCCGGAAGTTATTGCGTCCAGGTCGCCTCGGCGAACGTGTAGCTGGACGCGCCCAACACGCCGACAAAGACCTCAGCTTCGCGGACTTCGCCCGTCATCGCATCGATTACCGGCACCGTGTCGCCGGAGTAGTCGATGAACGCATGCTCTCCGGCAAAATGATGCTGGCGCATCGTCAGGGTCAGCCGACCTTCCCATCGCCGGTAGAGTTCGCAGAACCGGCTATACCCGTACCCGTCAGTCGGATGCACTGCCCGGTATTCCTCCCACAGTAAAGACAACGTCACCGATTTGCTGCGCTTGAGTTCCTGGTGAATGGCTGCCCAGTCCGGCTTGGTCAGACTGTGGCGCATCTTGCCGCCCTCACGCTGGAAAAGCAGCGCCTCGACTTCGGCTTCGGTCAACTCCTCCGGCAACGGCCAGGACAAACCGGCATACTTACATCGCTTCAAATGATCCCGGATCGTTAAGTGACCTGTCCCGAGGCTTGCGCCAATCTCGCGCAACGTCAGACCGCTGGCGCGCATCCGCAACGCATCGATGATCTTCCGCATGGGCATTCGTTTCATTTTTGTGGCTCCCTGCTCTCCTCATGAAGACGCAAAGTAGCCCGCTGCACGATTGCCCAGCAGCAGTCTCAGGGGATCAAAGGGCTTGAACGAATGCCCCGGAATCCCTGGACGAATGAAATTAGAATGC
>JBGCFK010000189.1:0-9699 GCA_045106875.1 Paracoccaceae bacterium
GATCACCAGATACATCGGCAGGATATCGAACAGGCCGGGCACGTAAGTAAGGGTAAACAGACCAAGCAACGTCGCCTCGGGGCGGCCTTCGGTTGCCGAGAAGAACCCGCCTACCGGAAACCACTTGGTGTAGTCCTTGCCGGGCTCACCCATGTCGGTTGACTGCAACAGCACCATGATCCCGGCAGTGGCCAGAACCACACCAATATGTGCCCAGTACACCTGCCAGACACGAAATGCGATACGTGCCGCGCCCAGATGCCAGCCACGTTTGATAAAGACAGCTCCGAACGCGATACCGGACGCCATGCCCGAGCAGAAGACAAAGATCTCCGTCGCATCCGAGAAGCCAAACCTGGCCGGGATCCACATGCGCCAAAGGCTGTTAGGCGTGTGTGCCACCAGAATGATGAACATCGCAAGGCCGCGAAAAAAGTCGAGCCGCAAGTCTCGCTGTTTCTTTGCTCCGGTCGGGGCTGTGGGCGTGGCACTCATTCGTCAGACCTCAGGATCTCTCAGGATCAAATTGGTAAATAGCACGCCAAGCCCTGCAGCACAGGTCAGAGACATGTTTCAGGTAGCCAGTCGGCTGGTTCTACGGCTCAATGCCCGCTTTCCGGCGCACTGGCGACACCCTTTCACCAGTTTGTGAAGCCCCGAGATGGCCTGCCGGGACCAACAGGATAGAGTTCTAGGCCCACAACGCCTAGAAGCCGACAGGGAAAAATTCGGGAGAACCGGCATGCAAAAAGGTATTCTGGCGATCGCGCTGGTTGGGCTTGGGGCCGTTGCGTTCGCAGGTTACATCGCGCGCGGTGGACTGGAAGGCCAGGGCCTCCGGTTCGCGGCAGGCGCGTTGCTTGGCGGCGCTGCCGGGTTTGCGCTGTATCACGCAGCTTTCGGTTTCACAGCCGCGTGGCGGCGCATGTCGCGGGAGCGGCGCGGCGGCGGTCTGCGCGCACAGATGATGTTGATCGCTTTGACATGCGCAGCCACCTACCTTCTGATCGGGTACGAGGATCTGACAGGCTGGAAAATGCATCCCGTCGTTCTGCCCATGGGGCTGTCCACAGCGCTTGGCGCACTTGTGTTCGGGATCGGAATGCAGCTTGGCGGTGGCTGCGCGTCGGGGACGCTGTTCACATCGGGCGGCGGGTCAACCCGGATGATCATCGTGCTGGCTTTCTTTATCGCAGGCTCGGTCTGGGCCACTGCCCATATTCCGACCTTCTGGCAGAAACTGCCAGAGATGACAGGTGTGCCGAACATCCAAGGCACCTCGTTGATCCGGGAACTCGGGCCAATTGGCGCTATCGTCGCGCTGTTCGGATTTTGCGCGCTGGTCTGGTGGGGATCTCGCGTGATCGAGCTTCAGGCGCATGGCGCGCTGGAGACCCCACGTCCAACGACCTCGCTGCTAACGGGAAACTGGTCCCTCATGGCAGGAGCGATTGCGCTCACAGTGGTCGGCATCGCCTGTTTCCTGATTTTCTCACGGCCCTGGGGCGTGACTGCTGGCTTTGCCCTTTGGGGTGCTCAAATTCTGGATGCAACAGGCTACCCCGTTCGCGAATGGGACTATTGGGCAGTCGGTTGGCGCACCTCCCAGATCGAGGCCGGGCCCTTTGCCAATAGGACGTCCCTTATGAATTTCGGTATCATCGCAGGCGCGATGGCGGCAGCGGCTCTGGCGGGGCGATGGCGTCCGACTTTGGCATTGAGCACACGTGATCTTGTAACCGCAGTGATCGGCGGTCTGCTAATGGGTTATGGCGCACGGCTTTCCTATGGCTGCAATATTGGCGCTTATTTGGGCGGGATTGTCTCGGGTTCGCTGCATGGCTGGTGGTGGCTGATCTGGGGCTTTGCAGGCTCGCTGATCGGCACGCGATTGCGGGGCCTGCTGGACATGGACCCGCCATTGCCTCAACCAAAACCTGCCTGACGGGAGATACTTATGCATGCCCTGATGCTGACAGCTGCCCTGATGTTCGCCACATCGGCTTTTGCCGGGAACACAATCCCCGAGCGCCCGGGCTGGGCCGTGCATCCGACGACGGCCGCATATGCGGAACTGGTTGAACGCATGAAACCTGCAATCAAGGCCGAGGGCATGGGGCTTGTCACTCAAGCGGGACCGACCGGGGCTGCGAAGAACCGCGGCATCACGATCCCGGGCAGCCGCGTCTTTGGTGTGTTCAACAACAAGTTCGCCGTGCGGACGATCCGGACGTCTGTTTCTGCCATGATCGAAGCGCCAATCCGGATGTATGTCACATCGAACCCGGACGGCACCGCAACGCTGAGCTACAAGAAGCCAACCATGGTGCTGTCACCCTATTTCGACGAAGGCGGAGAAGATCTGCGGCAGATCGCGGAAGAGTTGGATGGAAAATTCGCCGCAATTGCTGCGAGGGTCGTGACATCCGCACCCTAGACCCCGGCGTTTTGCGCCGTTCAGGTCAGGCCTAGCATTTCCGTTACCAGCCCACGCACGAAAGCGTCCATGGCCAAGGCGTCCTGACGTAAGTTGTTTGCCGTCTTGGCAGCAGCATGGCGCAACGCATCGACATCCCGGCCATGTACCCAGCCATCGATCCATCCCGCCATGCCGCCCATGTCATCTGCAACGGGCAAGTTCCACCGCCCCTCGAACCGATCTGCCACTGGGGGCGTGGTCAACACGGGCACACCACGCCCGACCAGCTCGATGATCATCGGCAGGTGTCCGGCGATATCCGAGATTGGCAAAACTCCCAAAGCGATGGCCCTCATCTGCGCAGCCAGCGAGTAGTCCACAGGGTCGATACGCATCCGCGACATGCTCCGTGGAACATGGACATTGCTGTTCAGCATCAGGCCTTGTTCCAGCTTTGCACCGGATTGACCGAGGTCCGAGGCAAGCTGCCCCCACGCGCGTGCCAGATCCCCGTCGACATCCCCCGGCCACCCGATAGGCCCATCCGCACTGGACGAAACGCGCATTGCAGGCACAGCCAAAGGCCAACGGGCCGAACGCGCGGCACCACCTGCACTGACCTGCCGCAGAGCCTCGTCTGCCGCAAGATGCAGTTCCGGCGAGCGAGTTGGCCACGCCGCAACCCGACCATCAGCAACATCGAACGCTCGGGGAATGCCGGGCAGAACGTGCTCGGGAAGCGATGTCCGACACATGAACACCGCGTCATATCCCGGGGCGCGGACCATGCCGGCAATGAGTGACGCCAGGGGCTGGGTGTTCTCAGGCTGTGACAGCATACGTGGATCAATGGGCGCGACGCCAACATGCGCGACGCCTTCCGGCCAATCGGGCGTCGTGCATTGATCGTCCGTTCCCGGATCTGCACTCAGCAGATCGACGACGCAATTCATGCCTTGAAGCAGGTGAGAAACTTGCTGTACGCGCGCAGCAGCAGCCCGGTCACGGCCGGTATGATCGGCGCCAGCGACCAGCAACACGCGCTTCATGGCGTCTCGATTTCTGCATATAGATCCAGCGGATCCCCATACTGATCCAGAGTATCCGGAAAGGATGCCTCGTTGGGTCTGCCATCAGGGAGCAAAAGCGTGATACCTGCGACGTCGCCGAACGGCGCTGAAAACGCCACATCGACGTAGGGAACTGCAACGGCTGGGGTAACCACGATCAGATGGTCTTCTTTGTCCCGTAAATGCGTCAATTGCACGGATCCTGTCGTTCCATATGCTTTTGTTCGGAGCGTGGCGGGCGCGCGAATTCGGACTTCGGCAGCAGCGCCGGAAGTTCCAAACATTGGCAACCTCAAACGAAGGGGACCTTCTCGCACCAGTCGCACGCCACCCGCTCGGACAAGCCGGTAGGCGTCTGATCGGCCTTGCAGGATACGCGCGCTCAACGGATCAATCTGAAAGGCAGCCAATCCGGGACGCTCCCAGGATAACTCTCTGACACGCGATTGCCCGACCAGATGTTGCCCCATCCAGTCCCACGGATCTATTACGCCGGAAATCAAACCGTTCGCGAAATCTTGCAGATCGTGCGCGAGCGAACCGAGACGCCGTGTGTTCAAATGCAATTTCAGGAAACCCGGCTCTAACGGGGCCATCCCCGACAAATCTGCAGAAACAGGCGCGTCACACCAGATCGCCGGGCGCACCGCGGGCACGTTGCCTGTAGCTATTATGATGGCGTCGGCAGATATCTCATTGACCGATGGCAGATGGCTGACACAGCGATACCCGCCAGCAGAACTGGCGATCCGCCAAGTATCTAATGCACTGTGACAGTCGGGACCAGCCAGATCGGCTGCAAAAGGCACAAGGTCGGGATGTTCGCAGCATAGGCTTGCACCGCGGCGAACCGCTTCGGCGAGCACAAGATGGGTAAACCATTGCATGGCGTCAGATCAGTCTTTCGTGAATGCGTCCGGCAAGCTCTCCGGCAGCACAGGATCTCGTTCGGTCAGCGCTTGTTCGACCGCTTCTGCTACGACCAAAGGTCGCTCGGCCCGGGTGAGCTTGGGCACTGCGGCGTCCGCCATGAAGGCGTGTTTCAGTGCCTGAACTTCGGCCTGCAGCATGGCCATGGTCGTGGCGGCATCCTGCGGCAACGGTGCCCCGCAAAACATGGTGTAACGCGCAAGGTGGGCGCCATCCGGCAGCAGATGCACGTCAAGCAGAGCCACACCGTCAGATTGTGCGCCCTTGGGCAACGGAAACATCACTTCTGCACCGTCAATTCGGGGCGTGATCGGAGCTGCAGCAACCCGCATGCCCGCCAGGCGCAGCTCGGCCTCGGCATTGTGCGGCAAAGCGAGGTCGGACGAAAGCCGGACGATCAGCGTTCCATCGACAAGATGGATGCTCGTCATGATGGGTTCAGCCATTCTCGCCCCCAGGGGTTGCGAACGAGACCGACAACCCGCGGATATCGATCTCTGTCATCCCCGGATCGGAAAAGATCAGATCAAGCCATCCTGCCGAGATCTCGGAGAACACCATTCGCACGCCATCGAGAGCAAAACGAAGATCATGCGGGGCAGCGTCAAGCACCAAAGTCTCGTAGAGCGTCTCGGTTTGTTCTGCACTTCGCAGGTTCAGCCGAGCGAATGCCGTGATTGGCCGTGTCGCCGTAGCATCCAGATGCACCGCCATCACCGCACCCGGACGAACCTGCCGCAGATCGGCCTTTCGCAAAGCCATCGCGAGGGAAAGATAACTGCCCGAAAACTGATAGGCAGTGAGCCTTATCCACGGCCGCTCGGACACAGTGCACGCAAAGTTGCCACCATCGGCGTCATGAAACAGGGTGATCCTGTTCGCAATCTCGGTGCCGCCGGCTGGCGCATCAAAACGGCGAAAGCCGGGCGATTTCACCGATTTGCGCGCCGCCTTGCCAGGCAGCCGCAGGCCAAGCGCGCGCTTGCGATTTCCGGTGCTCCGCTTCTGACGCGTGGGCGCCATGCTCTCTGACATCTCGGGACCCTCAGATGTTTCCACAGCTGATCGTTCAGGCCACATATGACGCCAAGCGTAAAGAGAAACGTAACGTGGCACGTGCGCAGAGGTCGCTTTCTCTGGCAAGGCCTCCGTTACGAAGCGACACAGGCCGTGTCGAAAACAAAGTTAATATGAATAGTGGCTTAACAGACTCAGATGTTTGCAAAATGCACACAAAGCCCCCTGTTTGGGGCTCTTGTTGCTTCAACTCGATTTCCCGCAAAAGTAGAATTGAAGCCAGGGCGCACTGCATTTTGCACAACAGCGGCAGAATAATGGTGAAAATACGACTTTTCACTACGGCGGAACTTGAATTGGCGTTAACGTTAGTGTCTGCGGGGACAGTCACAAGCTTGGCAGAGGCCGAGCATAGCATTCGAGGGGCAAACCCAACTTGTTACGACGGCGCTTTTTCGCGCCTGATTGTACAAGTTAGACCGGAAAACGAGTGACCGCGCAGTGGCACGGGTCTTGCTGTTACCCCAGCACGAACCAAACCGGTCGGGTAGATGAAGGTGGAAAACACATGACGGACACAGTCGTATTGCTGCACGAAGACTTTGGCGGTCACCCACAGAATTGGGATACTGTACAGTCCTCCGACTTCTACGCGTCAAACGGTCAGGCGGTCACAAACGGCCACAACGACGGTGCGATGGAGTTCGACGCCGTCGACATGTCCGGGCTGACCAATGGCAAGATCACTCTCGATGCATCCGCATGCGGAGATTTCGAGGAGTGGGGCACCCATTACGGCGATATGTTGCGGATCGAACTGGTTGACCAGGATGGAAATGTTCACCTTCTCGATATGTTCACTGGCAACGGTCATACCCTTACCGGGAGCGAGACAGGGCAGCAAATCGACGGATCACTATCCAAGCTTGAATTCGACATTCCGGAAGGCTTGGAGTCCTTTCAACTTCGCATAACCTCCGACATCTCGGCCAATTGCGAAACCATCAAGCTCGATAACGTCAAGATCACCGCTGACAATGCACCGCCGCCCGCAGATGATTGCGAAGTTGTGCTGCTGCATGAAGACTTCTCGGGTTACGTTCATGACTGGGGCAGCGTGCAGAACTCGGACTTCTACGCGCACTCGGGCCAAGCAGTCACCAACGGTTGCCACGATGGCAAAATGGTCTTCGATACTGTCAATATGGACGGGCTTAGCCACGGCAAGCTGACCCTCGATGCGTCCGCGTGCGGCAGCTTCGAGAAATGGGGGCATCACGCCGGAGACCGGATCCGTATCGAACTGATTGACGAGCACGGCAACGTGATTTTGCTGGATCAGTTCACCGGCTGGGGCCACACGCTGACCGGCAACAAGACAGGTCAAAAAATCGACGCCAGCATGTCTGGGCTGGAATACGATATTCCCGAGGGGCTTTCGTCATTCACGCTGCGCATTAAGTCCGACATCTCGGCATATTGTGAATACATCAAGCTGGATAACGTCAAGATCACTGCCTACTGCCCTCCTCAAATCGAGGTGGCAGCAGTAGACGATTCCATTCGCGTGGCCGAGACCGAAGGCGCCGGAGATCTGGAAACACTCGAGGACGGATCGAGCAGCATCCTCGACAACGATACTGCTGACGGTGAACCCTATGAAGGCGCGGTTGTCACCGTGAACGGCGTTGCTGGCAATGTCGGCCAGTTCATCGACCTTGCCGACGGCGGGCGTGTAAAGATTAACGCCGATGGCACCGTTGATTTCGACGCCGACGGCGATTTTGACGCACTGAACGATGGCGAGAGCGATGTCGTGACGGTCAACTACTCGATCGCTGCGGAGTCGGAGGGTGAAAAGTTCGACGGCAAACTGAAGTACGACTTCTGGAACCACGTGCCCGCACACCACTCGATCCACTACATTCCCTCGAGTGGTGGCGAGTATACGGGGACTGTCGACGATCTGGATGTGAACGCGCTGGCGTTGAGCCTTACGGGTGATCCGAACACTTACAAGATCCGTTACTCCGGCTATCTGCATATCGAGGAAGCCGGGCACTACAACTTCAAGATCGGCGGCGATGACGGCGTCGGCATCTGGATCGATGGCCATCAGGTGGCAACGCGGGACGGGCTGCACGGCTTTGAATACGCCAACGGAACCATCGACCTGTCGTCCGGCGCCCACCATGTTGAGATCCGCTTCTTCGAGAATTATGGCGACCAAGGTCTCGACGTCCAGATCAAGGGCGCCGACACTGGCGGCGTGCACGACCATATCCTGGATTACGTGAATTCTACCAATGACTTCAGCAAGGTCAGCGCAACAGACACCGCAACCGTGAAGATCATCATCGACGGGGAAAATGACGAACCCGAGATCGATGCGCTCGACGATGCCATCACGGTGTTTGAGACCGAGGGTGCAGGTGATCTGGAGACGCTGGAAAGCGGCGATGACTCGATTCTCGACAACGATGTCGAGGACGGTCAGGCTTATACCGGTGACGTGATCACCGTGAACGGCACTGCGGCAAACGTTGGCCAGTTCGTTGACCTCGCTGGCGGTGGACGCGTCCGTATCAACGAAGATGGCACTGTCGACTTCGATGCAGACGGCGATTTCGACGCGCTGAACGATGGCGAGAGCGATGTTGTCACCGTCAACTATTCGATCGGCAGCGAAAGCACCATCGCGGCCAAGACGAACCTTCTGTTCGTTGTGGACGCGTCCGGCTCGACCCTTTCGAACGGCCTGCCCGAGGGTGTTTTCCAAGGCGCCGGCGTCGGCGATGTAAATGGCGACGGGCGTGCGGATACACCACTGGATGCAGAAATTGCAGCGGTGAAGTCGGCGATTGCAGACCTTCTTGCCAGTGGCGTTGATCCCTCGACGGTCACCGTTGGCCTCGTGTCGTTCAATACCGATGCTCAGATCCTCGGGACTTTCGCGCTGGATGATCCGTCGTTGATCAACGCTCTGAACGGCATACAGGGCGATGTGAACGGCTGGACCGACTATGATCACGCGCTCGACAAGTCTATCGACTGGTTCAACACACGGCCTGCAGATGGTGCTGAGAACAAGGTCGTCTTCCTGTCCGATGGTGTGCCACGGGTACCGAACGGTACAATCCAGAACAACTCGGTTTACGGACCGGAAGTGGCAACCCTCACAAACACCGCAGGCATCAATGCGGAGATCGAGGCCATCGGCGTCGGTGGAAACGCGGAACTTGAGTACCTTGATGACCTCGACAATACCGGCGGCGCCGTGCGTGTCACCGATGCAGCGACCCTGACCACCATGGTCAGCGACGCAGCCCAGGTTGTAGGGACTTCGGACGAGGCGACCGTCACAATCACGATCCTTGGTGAGAACGACGCTCCCGAGCTCAATGCCGAAGACGACTGCTTTACGGTGCTCGAGGACGAGACCTTCGGCGATCTCGAGCAGCTGCCCGGCGACATTGCCAGCATTCTCGCGAACGATACGGCAGATGGACAACCCTATTCGGGTCAGGTCGTGCTGGTCGACGGTCAAGCGGCGAACATTGGACAGTTCGTTCAACTGGCAGGCGGCGGTCGCATCAAGATCAACGCAGATGGCACAGTCGACTTCGATGCTGACGGCGATCAGGATGGCATCAGCGATTTTGAAGCCCTTGGCAACGGCGACAGCGCGATGGTCTCGATATCATACACGATCGGCGCTGCCGGAGGCGACAGCGTGGGCCCGGATCGGGTACTAGACTTCAACGATCTGGCCGTTAAGACCGACATCTCGGATGCAATCGATGGTGTGACCATCACTGCCGTACGCCGCAACGAGCTTGGTGACGGCAATCCCGAGAACGCTGCACGGATCTACGACACGTCCGTGAATGGCCGGGACAACGACTTGCAGGCCTCGGCCTCGGGGCCGCTCTCCAAGGTGCTGATCATTCAGGAAGACAACGGATCGGACATTCGGCCCGACGACAACTACAACGGTGGCACTGTCCGGTTCGATTTCGACACCGCTCAGACCGTTCGCAGCGTCGATCTGATCGACACCGAAGAGTCTAACGGCGTTCAGCCATCCATCACATTCACCTTTGCAGACGGCACGACCGAAACCATTCAGGCAGCGGTCACCGGCAACCAGGATGCCACGACGCAAGTCTTCAACGGCAACCAGGGCGTGGCAAATGTGGTGGCGATGGAGTTCGAGTTCATTGGCTCTGCCGGGATCGACAATCTTGTGATTGCCGAACAGAT
>JBGCFK010000019.1:0-2515 GCA_045106875.1 Paracoccaceae bacterium
GGTCATGGGCCGAGCGGGACAGGTACAGGCCGGGGCTATCGTCCTCCGGGTTCGGTCCTGACGCCGGAAAGTCGTCCCAGGGTTGCGGGCGACTACCAAGCGTGGCAGCCGGAGTGATCTGATGGCAAGTTCGGTTGCAGAAACGATCATAGGCGCGGCGGTGCTCGCAGTTGCAGGCGGCTTCCTCGTTTACGCAGCGAATACGGCTGATGTTGCAGTTGGTGGATCCAATTATGACCTGAACGCCGAGTTTCGCAAAGCCGAGGGCTTGTCCGTGGGCAGCGAAGTGCAGATCTCGGGCGTCAAGATCGGCTCGATCACCGGGATCAAACTGAACACCGAGAATTTCCGCGCCTCTGTTGGGCTTTCGATCCGTGACGATGTGAAGATCCCGGAGGATTCGATCGCCAAGATCGCCTCCGAGGGCTTGCTCGGAGGTAACTTCGTTGCCATTGATCCTGGCAATTCCGATTTTATGCTGGAACCTGGCGCAGCTTTCGAACATACGCAGGGTTCGATCAACCTTATCGATCTGGTGCTGAAATTTGGGCAAGGCTCCGATTCCTGACCGTCTGATCCGCTACGCTGCAATTTGCACAGCGGCGGTTGGACTTTGGGCAGGTGCCGCGTCGGCACAAACCTTGCCCGGTGGAACAGTTGTGGCACCTGCGGAAGAGGCGCCCGCTCTACCTGCTCCCACAGTTTATGCTTCGCCTTTGCCACTCGCGCGTGTTGCGCCGCCCGAGCAGCCAAGACTAGACCCGGCGATCGCAGGGACAGTTGGCACTGTTATCGATGCTTCCGAAGACGGTTCAGATCCTGATGAAAGCGTGACAGTGGTTACGCCCGAGGGTGAACGCGATGTTCGTGTCGTGTTCAACAATCGTCTGCAAGAGGGCGATACGGTAACAGGTTCAGGCAACGAGGCGGTAGATGGCGAGAGGGCCAAACGGTTCCGTGCCGCTCCAAAGCCCCGCCCAACTCCCGAGCGCGCGCGGCCAATGCGCGCCTTACCCATCGCCGCACCGCGGACCCGCTTGATTGACGGGGTTACATTGCGAGCGCTGGACAAAATGACGGGCACGACCCAAACGCATTCTATCGCAGTAGGGCAGGAGACCCGGATCGAACGCCTGCGCGTCCGTCTCGAAGGTTGCCGTGCGCCGAAAAGTGGCGATAGCCACGGCACCATCGCTTTTCTGAAGATCTGGGACACTAAAGATCCGGATGCCGACGAGGTTTTTACCGGTTGGATGTTTGCTGACAGTCCAGCGCTGTCCGCGCTGGATCACCCGCGTTACGATTTGTGGGTGATCAAGTGCACGACCTCTTCGGGCGAGCAATCTGCAGCCAAGGAATAAATGTCACCACGCTTGGTCATCGCCCGGTCCAACAGCTCGTGATAGTGGGATCGCGGAATCGACCGCGCTCCCAGGCTCTCCAGGTGCGGCGTCGTGAACTGCGTGTCCAGCAGAGTGAACTTGCCAGCTCTCAGCCGTGCCACCAACCAGGCGAGCGCAATTTTGGACCCGTCCCGCTCTGCCGAAAACATGCTTTCACCAAAGAATGCAGTCCCCAGACGCAACCCGTATAGCCCACCGATCAGCCGGTCGTCCTGCCAGACTTCGATGGAATGGGCGTACCGCATGTGATGAAGCTGGGTGAACAATCCCCTGATAAGCGGGTTGATCCACGTTTCTGACCGATCCGCACAAGCCTCGATAACATCTTCGAAACAAGTATCCAGCCGAACGCTATAATCATGCCGCAACAAGCGTTTGCGCAGGCTTCTGGAAAGATGAAAGCCATTCAGTGGCAGGATGCCCCGTTTTCGAGGATCAACCCAGTAGATATCTTCCGCATCTGCCGCATCCGCCATCGGGAAAACGCCCGCGCCGTATGCCCTGAGGACCAGTTCCGGCGTCAGTTCAAGTTCGTCTGGTTCGTTGTCTTTCATGACTCGGACTATTCCCGTCCAAAGCGAGAATTCAAACCTGATTCAGCGTTCTCGGCAGTTCTTTTCCACAGACAGAGGACCGAAGTTTTTCTCTAAGTTAGTATGGATTCAGATTTTGCCACCTTCGCCTTCGCTCTCAATCGTTGATTCGAGCCATTTCTCCAGCCAGTGGATATTGTAATCCCCCGTCTGAATGTCCGGCTGTTCAAGCAGCGCATGGAACAGCGGCAAAGTAGTGTCGATGCCATCCACAATGGTTTCACCCAAGGCCCTGCGCAGACGCATCAGGCAATCCTGACGATCCGCGCCCTCGACAATCAGCTTCCCAATCAGGCTGTCGTAATGGGGTGGCACGACGTAGCCCTCATAGAGATGGCTGTCCATGCGCACACCCAACCCGCCCGGAGCGTGAAAGGTCCGGACCTTGCCCGGCGAGGGCGTGAACGAGGGTACTGATTCGGCAGTGATCCTGCATTCGATCGAGTGTCCCTTGGGAACAAGGTCGGCCTGCGTGAACGACAAGGGCTCGCCCGCCGCGACCCGAAACTGCTCTCGCAC
>JBGCFK010000190.1:0-5325 GCA_045106875.1 Paracoccaceae bacterium
TCGCCCATCTTGGGGTTCCAACGGTGGGTCTGGTGACCAAAGTGCACGCCTGCTTCCAGGAGCTGACGCAAAGAGAATTCTGGCAGAGCCATCTGCATTTTCCTTTCCGGTTTCGCCGCAGCGGGGAGAAGAAGCTGACGCTCCAACCGGTGGACCTTTGAGGATGTCTCCCTCATTGGCCCGAACCCCGCCTGTGGATTAAGTGGCGCGCGTATACGAATGTGCGCACCGGAATGCAAGCCCTGACCATTTGCAACCCTGCGGGGCCTTGTGGGTTTCAGCAAACAGAGCCTGACACATGGTCGTGGCTGCTGGAAATCACGTACAGACCTGCCCCGGCTGCACCAGCTCGAAGCCGATGATCTCGAACTCGTACATCTCGCTTTGGTCAGGCCGTTCTGCCCGTGCGATCAGTTTGCCGTCCTCGCTGCGGTAGACCGCATGCGCCGTGTGCAAAGCACGGTAGCAATGCGAGCCGTCGGGGTACATGAATTTGATCATCAGTTCCTCCCTGTATCGGCGCCGATACCACGCAGCTCCTGACAGCTTTATGTCAGGAGCCTGTGCAGATATCTGGCTCGCCTATCGCGCGTGATCAAAGGCTGTCGTCATCGCAGCCTGCAGACGTGCGACGTCGTCATCTACGGAGCCATCGGGATCGCACTCGAAGGGCGGCAGGACCTCCATCCGGATTACGCCGCTCTTGGGCACGAACCGGCCACGGGGCAGGAGATGATCAGACCCATGGACAACAATCGGGCGGATCGTGCGTGCAGCCTCGCGCGCGACAATCACGGCCCCGGCCTTGAAGGGCGCCAGCGAAGCTTCCCGCGACCGCGTGCCTTCAGGAAACAACACCACCGAGCGTCGCTCGGGCATCTCGCGCACCGCCGCGCTGAGCGTCCCCATCGCCACCTTGCCGCTGGCACGGTCGATCTCGACCAGCCCGGCAGCCTTGAACCCGGTGCTGAGCAACACGGAATCGCAAAGCTCCTTCTTCGCGGCAAAGGTGAACCACTTGGTATCCGGCACGGCATCCATCAAAGCAAAGCCATCCAGATGGCTGCGATGGTTTATGACGATGACGCTGTTCGTATCTGCGGCAAGCTCTTGCTTGTGCGCGTCGGACATCTCGACCCGGATGCTCAAAAGCCGCAGCAACCGCGAGCAGGACCGCTTCACAGTCCGCCAATACCAGCCACGAAATCCCGGGCGCCCGCGGCACATGAGCGGCACGAACCCGATGTAAAGGAAATAGAACGGCCCAAGCAGCACCAGCAGCGTGCGCTTCAGAAGCCTGATCGGGAACGGGTCCTGGCGCACAATCTGATCCGGTCGAGGAAAGGTCAGACGCTTCTATCGTCGATTTCCCGGCTGACTACAACGCGCAACTTTACGCAGCGGCAACCAGGCCGGTGGCGACGGTTTGCAACGTCACAGCGTTGTTGGAGAGCGGGGCTGTCTTCTGTTATCCAAAGCCATGGACATCGCGAGACCCGATTTCAACCTGACAGGACGGCGCGCGCTGGTCACCGGCGCGGGGCGCGGATTGGGGCGTGCCATTGCCGAGGGGTTGGCCTCGGCAGGCGCACATGTGTTCCTGAACGGGCGCCGCGCCGCGCCGCTGGAAGCTGCCGCCGCTGCGATCCGGCAGGCGGGATTTCCCGCAGAAGCAGCCCCGTTCGATGTAACCGACGGCAACGCGGCGGAGCGTTGGTTCGCAGACATTCGCGGCGACCTCGACATTCTGGTGAACAACGCGACCATGCGTGCACGTGGCCCGACGCTCGAGCTGGATCTGATGGCTGTAAAGGGCCTGCTGGAGGTGAACACGCTTGCAGCATTCCGGCTGACTCAGCTTGCGGTGCCGGGGATGCTGACCAAAGGCAAAGGCGCCATCGTCAACGTGACGTCCATCGCCGGGCCACTGGCAGGTGCCGCCGATGCGGGCTACACGCTGGCCAAGGGCGCGCTGGACGCGATGACCCGCTCCCACGCGGTCGAGTTTGGTGGGCAGGGTGTGCGCGTCAACGCAATCGCGCCCGGCTTCTTCGCAACCGAGGCGAATGCTGATTGGGTGGAGAATGCGGACGTGCAGACGTTCCTCGCTGTCCGCTCACCCTACAAACGATGGGCTGATCCGTCCGAGATCGCCGGCGCGGCAGTGTTTCTCTGCTCGGATGCGGCATCCTATGTGAACGGCCACACCCTTGTGGTGGATGCAGGCATGAGCGTGAAGATGTGAGCGCGGACGCGTGAATGATCTGCGCTCAATCCTGATTGCCGGGCCAACCGCCTCGGGCAAGTCCACACTGGCGCTTCGATTGGCCGAGCAGACAGGCAGCGTCGTCATCAATGCGGACAGCCAGCAGGTTTATGCCGGGTGGCACATCCTGTCGGCCCGACCTTCGGGGGACGAGGAAGCCTGTGCCCCGCACCGCCTTTATGGCCACGTTGCGATGGATGCCGACTATTCCGCAGGACACTGGTTGCGGGATGTCGCGCAGGTACTGAAGGACTGTGCGGCGGCAGACCGGCATCCCATCATCGTTGGCGGAACGGGGTTGTACTTCAAAGCGCTTACGGAGGGGCTTGCGCCAATTCCACCGGTTCCTCCCGAAATCCGGGCCGAGGGAGAGGCACTGCTGGCAAAGCTTGGTCGAGAGGATTTTGCCCTTGCGTTTGCTGCATGCGACCCGGAGACGGCGCGCGGCATGGATCTGGAGAACCCCCGCCGAGTTCTGCGCGCCTGGGAAGTGCTGAAGGCCTCGGGCACCGGGCTGGCCGCATGGCAAGCCCGGACACCGCCGCCGCTCGTTGCCCTGGCAGATTGCACACCCATTGCATTGGCGCCGGATCGGGACTGGCTCTACGCAAGATGCGAGGCCAGGTTTGATGCGATGCTGAAGGCCGGCGCGTTGGAAGAGGTGCGTGCCGTGATGGCGATGGACCTACCAGAAGCTGCTCCAAGCCTGAGAGCCGTAGGTGCGCCCGAGCTGATGGCACACCTGCGCGGAGAGATGTCATTGGAGGCTGCCGCGGCCGCTGCCAAAATGGAGACCCGCCGATATGCCAAGCGGCAGATGACATGGATCCGTAACCAGATGGGGGACTGGCAAAGGCTGGACCCGTCCTGCGCCAAGTCTTTCAACTCAGTGATCGGTCAATTTGCGAAGACATAGTCGTCGGGAGGCACGAACCCGATCTCGCTCATCCCCATATCCTCGAGTTTTGCGAACACTGCGTCCTTGTTCTCGGGAAAGCTCTCGATCTGCATCAACACCTTGTTCCGCGCCAGAGTGCTCCGCATCCCGTCGAGCACGCGCGCTTCATGACCCTCGACGTCGATCTTGATCACCAGCAGGCAATCCGCCAGCTCCAACACATCGTCCAATGGCAAGGCCGGGATCGCGCCGTCGCCCTCGCGCACACGCGAGCCACCGCCAAACTCTGTGATTGCCAGCGAGCCGGGTTTGTCCGAGATCGCCACGCGGTGCACTTCGATTGCGTCCTCCAGACCGTTCATCTGAAGATGGGCATCCAGAAGCACCTGGTTGCGCGGGCTCGGCTCGAATGCGTGTAGCGCATCGAACAGGCCGAGCCGTTCGAAATAGAGCGAATAGAGCCCCCAATACGCTCCGATATCCAGAAACACGGTCTTGCGGTCACCCTTACGGGCCCGAAGCTCGCGTTCCAGAAACTCGAACTGGCGGAACTCCCAAAGTCCCTTGGTGATCATCGCGCGTCCGACAGGTTCTTGCATGTCGCACAGCATCAAGCGGTCGAACCGGCGCTGGATCGAGTATCGATTGAGCACACCGCGCGCCCACCGCCGCCAAAGCGACGAGACCAGACGCTCGGACCATCGGGTACGCAGTAGAAATCGCGGGGGTGGGTACATATGATGCCTCCGTTCCACTGCCTCGTAGGGCGTTTTGGGCGCAAATGGAATCGGAAAAGCCCGCAGCGACGGGGACATATGCAGCGTGTCTTGTTCCACTTCAGGTCACGAATACCCTGACCGATTTCTCACACCTTCCAACCGAGTCTGACAGTTGAACCCCTTGCCCTGCCATGGCATTCCTTCGCGACCGATTATTTCAAGGAATGCGGCCATTCATGAAACTCACCTCTTGTCTCCTCGCCATAGCCGTCGGGTGGGCATCCTGGAATGCAAAAGCGGACTCGAAAGAAGATGCGGCCACGATTGCAGACATGCTGGTGACCGACGAAGCCATGTCGGCTGCGCTCGACTCGATGCGCCCAATCGTCAAGCGGGCGTTCAGTGCTCCTTTCGGGGAGGGAGAGCAGGCCAGGACATTTAGTGAGGCCGAGCAACGGGCACTTGTTGACGCGATATATGACGAGTTTTCAGCGGATTTCGTGAACGAAATGCGCAAACGGACGGCCAAAATCTATGCAGAAATGTTGTCTCCGGCTGCCCTTGCAGCAACCGTGCGCTCTATGGCGTCTGAAGAAGGTGCCGAGTTCTTCAGAGCTCAACCCGATGTCATTCGGCGAAGCTCCGAGGCCGGCAAGGTCGCAGGCACCGAAATCGGCCAAACGGTTTTTCCGCGTGTTCTGCAACGCATTGTCGACGAGGGCTCGTCCTTGTTCAAACCAACGGAGATAGAGGCACTGGAACAGATGCTCTTGCAAAGTGGCGGCGCACCAGATGGAAAACCTTCCATCAAGTGACACCGCCGGGCCAATCCAAGCTTGACGCGCAAGATCGTTGCTTATATCGGGTGTCTCACGAAACGCAGGAGGACGCATTGCGTCAGGTACTCGTAATTTGTGCGCGCTGGGGTGCGATGGTCTGAACACCATCGTACTGGTAGCGCGCGTCAGCCCCGGAAGGGGCTTTTTTTATGCCTGATCGCCAGCCGGGCGACGGGCGGACCGGAAGCATAGGGAGACAGTCATGTCCGGTAGCACCAAGACCCGCATGAGCGGGGCAGAGATCGTAGTCCAGGCCCTGAAGGATCAGGGCGTCGAAGTGGTATTCGGCTATCCGGGCGGCGCGGTGCTTCCCATCTATGACGAGATCTTCCAACAGGAAGGCATCGCACACATCCTCGTCCGGCACGAGCAGGGCGCGACGCATATGGCCGAGGGATATGCGCGCTCGACCGGCAAGCCGGGTGTTGTCCTCGTGACCTCGGGCCCCGGCGCGACCAATGCCGTCACCGGCATGACAGACGCGCTGATGGACTCGATCCCGATGAGCGTGCTGACCGGACAGGGGCCGACGTTCATGATCGGCAATGACGCGTGTCAGGAAGCTGACACCGTCGGCATCACCCGTCCCTGCACCCAGCACAA
>JBGCFK010000191.1:0-8015 GCA_045106875.1 Paracoccaceae bacterium
TCATCACGTTGCCAATGATGCCGGATGGGGTCTTGAACTTGTAGAGTTCCTGACCCGTTTCAGCGTCCACTGCCTTCAGGGAACCTTCCAGTGTGCCGTAGAACACGACGTCACCAGCGGTTGCCAGTGCACCCGACCACACCGAGAACTTCTCGGGCAGCGACCAGACGATCTCACCCTTGATGTTGTCCCAGGCGATGAAGTTACCCATACCGCCATGGCTGTCCATTGCCGGATACATCGCAAGAGTTGCGCCCACATAAGGCTGACCTGCGGTGTAAGAGACGCGGAACGGCTCATAGTCCATGCAGACGTGGTTGGTCGGAACATAGAACAGCTCGGTTTTCGGCGAATAGGCTGCCGGTTGCTGATCCTTGGTGCCAAGAGCTGCGGGGCAGATCTCGGTTGTGTTCACGTCCTCACCATTCTGCTCGGTCGAGTACCGTGGCACCACCATCGGACGACCATAGGTGTCCGAGTTCTTGTCCATGTCGACATGGGTTGCCCAGTTGACCACTGGATCAAACTTCTCGGCTACGAGCAGTTCGCCAGTCACACGGTCCAGCGTGTAGCCAAATCCGTTCCGGTCAAAGTGCGTGAGCAGCGGGCGCATTTCGCCATCAAATTCCTGATCCGTGAGGATCATTTCGTTGATGCCGTCATAGTCCCACTCGTCATGCGGGGTCATCTGGTAGAACCACGCCGCCATCCCGGTGTCCGGGTTACGCGCCATGATCGTCATTGACCAACGGTTGTCACCAGGACGCTGTGCCGGGTTCCAGGTCGATGGGTTGCCGGTTCCGTAGTAGAACAGATCCGCCTTCTCATCGTAGGAATACCAGCCCCACGTTGACCCGCCGCCAATCTTCCACTGGTCGCCTTCCCAGGTTTTCAGTGAACTATCCTTACCGATCGGCTCGCCCAGATGGGTGGTCTTCTCGGGATCGATGAGGATCTGATCGTCCGGACCCATGGAATAGGCACGCCAGACTTGCTCGCCTGTGTTGATGTCGTACGCGGTCACGTGGGACTGCACGCCGAACTCACCACCGGAGATGCCGACAATGACCTTGTCCTTGACCGGCAGAACGGTCGCGGTGTTGGTTTCGCCCTTGGACGGATCGCCATTGACGACCGACCATTTCACCTGACCCGTGTTGGCGTCCAGTGCGACGACAGTCGTGTCAGCCTGGTGCAGGAAGACCATTCCGTTCGCGAAAGCCAGGCCACGGTTGACGGTGTCACAGCACATCACCGGAATAACGTCCGGATCCTGCTTAGGCTCGTACTTCCACTTGATCGCGCCATTGGCGTTCAGATCCAGTGCATAGACGATGTTCGGGAACGGCGTGTGAACATACATGGTGTCACCGACGACAAGCGGCGAGCCTTCATGGCCGCGCAGCACACCGGTCGAGAATGTCCAAGCCACCTGCAGATCACCGACATTGTCGCGGTTGATCTGGTTCAGTTTCGAGTAACGGGTGTTTGCGTAGTCACCCGTCTGGAGCACCCAGTCGTTCGGATTTTTTGTGCCGGTCAGCACGGAATTGTTGGCATAGGCGTTACCTGCCAACAGTGCCGCAGCCGACAGGCCGAGCATAAGGTTTTTCATGTTACCTCCGCGTGTGCGGGAGTTCTGGTATCAGAGCCCCCTCGGCCCGCTGAGGCGTACCTCCATCCTCGCGAACCATGGTTTGTTCGACAGCATCCTGCCGCCAGGGTTTGCCGCTTTTTTTATAGGCATCGGCTAACCCAGCGAAAGAAAAAACAACCAGCGCGGGATTTGCAATAAGAAAATTATAAAGCGGCTGTGGTTTTCACAAGATGGAATTTCACGCATCTGCAGCAATTGAGTGGTGCATATGCGAACTGCAGATCGTGAAATTCAATCACTTCAATGGACTGGATGCGTCAGGGCTCTTGCTGCGCATGCGTGCCAAGCGCCCTTTTTCGGCGCAGTGCATCACGATGGTAGAACGCTGCATTCCTGCGGGATACCCGCCGCCAGGGGAATACAGACCAGCTTTGAAGAATCGGTCTGCCATGATCCGGATCGTCCTGTCCTCCCCAATTTCGGCAAGGGTCTCGGCGGCCCAGCAGTCCGCACTTAACTCCTGATCGCGCACCACCTTTGCCGACCTCTGCCGCTTTTTTCTGGATACATCCTGTGCGTGGTCCATCCGATGATGTGCGCATTCGTGAGCGATAAGGAACGTGCGCTGTGCAGCTTCCTGTTCGTGCGCCAGAGAAGGATCGAGCACGATGATCTCTTCTCCATACCTGTCGATCACGGCCTGCGAAACAGTTTGCGTCGGCGCATAGATCAACCTGTACCCACATTTCGCATCATAGCCCGGGAAAGGTTCGTTCTGTGCAAAAGCCAATGTTTCAAAGAACGAGGCGATTGTCAGTGAAGTCACAAACAAGACGTGTGTGCGCATTTGTCAGTATGTCCAAACCAAGTTTGCCGAAGTAGCTTGGATCGGTGACGTGTTCTGTCAAGCTCGCTCCTTATGAAACTCTTATGTTCAAACAATCATTGCGCTTCGAGCAATCAGGTGGTTGAGTTCAGCATCTTTTCAGGAGGAATCGAAATGGCTTGGAATACGCCCGAAATCGAAGAAGTCACCTGCGGCATGGAAATCAACATGTACTTCCCAGCCGAGGATGATGGTGAGCTGTTCTGAGAACGGCTGCCTGAGTATCAAGAGCTAAGGGCGCGCGAACATGGCTTTGCGCGCCCTTGTTGTAGGTGCAGCTGCCGGAGGCGGATTGCCTCAGTGGAACTGTAACGGCCCCAACTCATCGACTTTTTGGAACGGGGATGCGCCGCTGACCGCGGCCACACAATCTTCTTTGGCCGTTTCGGTCAACGGATCAGATTGGGCGCTGCTGAATGCCTCACCCGACATACGTTCCCAGATCTTGGCAAGGCCGCAACTGCAGCCGAGAGCAGGATATCCGCTGCGAGACACACCGATCCGGTCCGTGCTCTTGACCAATGGCGATATCGACCACATTGCCGGGCTGCTGACTCTGCGAGAAAAACAGGCTTATGACCTGTTTGCTACGGCTTCGATCACGCAGGTGCTGGCCGAGAACCCGATCTTCAATGCGCTGGATCCGGCCTTTGTGACCCGCCACGTGATCGAGCTTGAAGCAGGGTTTGATCTGCTGCCCGGCCTTTCAGCCAAATTGTTCGCGGTCCCCGGAAAGGTGCCGCTCTTCATGGAAGGCGAGCATGGCGGCGACGGAGTGCAAACCGACTTGATGGGCGAGCATACCGTTGGAGTTGAGATCTCGGATGGCTCCCGAACGATCTTTTACGTGCCTGGATGTGCCCGCATGGTGCCTGCCCTTGCCGACAGGCTGCGCGGTGCGGAACTGGTTCTCTTCGATGGCACACTCTGGGCGGACAACGAAATGATCAGTCAGGGGGTAGGGCAGAAGACCGGGGCGCGCATGGGCCATATGTCAATATCTGGTCCCGATGGCTCGTTGGCGGCATTCGCGGATTTGGATGTGCGCCGCAAGGTCTATGTGCATCTCAACAACACCAACCCGGTCTGGCGCAACGGGCCGGAACGCGCAGAGGCCGAGGCCGCCGGTTGGCGGATTGCCCATGACGGGATGGAAATCGAGTTATGACAAGAACGCCCCAGCAGATGGAAGACGCCCTCCGCCAGATCGGTGAGGAGCGCTATCACCACCTGCATCCGTTCCATGAATTGTTGCACTCGGGTGCATGTACCAAGGATCAGGTCCGAGCCTGGGCATTGAACCGCTATTGTTATCAGCGCATAATCCCCATCAAGGACGCGACAATGTTGGCGCGGTTGGATGACGTCGAAAAGCGCCGCGAATGGCGTCAGCGAATCGTGGACCATGATGGCGAGATTGACGATGCTCCCGAGGGTGGTTTGCGCCGCTGGTTGGCGCTCACCGATGGGCTGGGACTGGACCGCGGCTATGTGACCTCGATGAAGGGTGCCTTGCCAGCGACCCGGTTCGCCTGTGACGCCTATGTGGCCTATGTGCGAGACCGTAGCGAGTTGGAAGCAGTGGCGTCTTCGCTGACCGAGATGTTCTCGCCCATGATCATTGGCAAACGCGTCAAAGGGATGCTGGAGAATTACGACTTCATCACCGAGGATATTCTGCGCTATTTCGGTCATCGTCTCTCGCAGGCGCCTCGCGATGCGGATTGGGCGTTGGAATATGTGAAGACGCATGCACTGACCGAGAAGGAGCAGGAGGCCGCACTGGATGCTCTCAAGTTCAAATGTGGTATGCTCTGGACGCAACTCGACGCGATTCACCATGTCTATGTGAGCGGGAACCCATGTCCGGGTGCGTGGCAGCCAGGTGACGCGATGACCGCCGTAGCCGCATGACTGGGCTGACCGACGCTGGAGTGCCTTTCCTTCCGCGAGGTGTGCGTCTGCATCATTGCGAGGTCCGCGAGGGCTGGTACCTGCTGGCCCCGGAACGGGCTGTCAAAATGAATGATATCGGCGTTGCGATCCTGAATGTGCTGGACGGCGAACGTTCCTTTGAGGCTGTGGTTGACAAACTGGCGACGGATTTCAAGGCGCCTCGGGATCGGATTGCAACGGATGCCGGCAAATTCCTGACCGACCTGATGAACCGGCGCATGGTGGAGGTGCGGGAATGACCGAACAGCCGAGGGATCTTCAGAAAGCGATGCGGGCTGTTCCCGTCCCCATGGCAATGTTGGCCGAACTGACCCATCGGTGCCCTTTGAAATGTCCCTATTGCTCGAACCCGCTGGAACTGGCGCGCCGGTCCGAGGAGTTGGACACCAACACCTGGGTCGATATCTTTCAACAGGCCGCCAAGATGGGGGTTCTGCATGTGCATCTTTCGGGCGGAGAGCCCGCCTCGCGCAAGGATCTGGAAGAACTGACCACAGGTGCAAGGGAAGCCGGGCTCTACACCAATCTCATCACCTCAGGCGTTGGCCTGACGGAGCCGCGGTTCAAGGATCTCGCGGATCGTGGTCTGGACCATGTGCAACTATCCGTGCAGGGTGCGGACGCGACGACGGCGAACCGTATTGGCGGGTATGCCAAGGGCTTCGAGACCAAGATGCAGTTGGCGGAGTGGGTTGCTGCCGAGGGTATTCCATTGACCGTCAATGCAGTCATGCATCGCCAAAACCTGGATCAGTTGCCTGAAACCATCGAGATGGCGGTGCGACTTGGCGCGCGTCGGCTGGAGGTTGCCAACACGCAATACCATGGCTGGGCCTACAAGAACCGGTTTGCGTTGATGCCGACGGAGGAACAGGTGAAACGAGGCGGCGAAGTTGTTGCGGAAGCGCGAGAACGGCTGAAGGGCGAGTTGGTCATCGACTATGTCACTCCGGATCATCTTGGCACCTATCCGAAACCTTGTATGGGCGGTTGGGCGCGGGTCGGCTTGTGTATCACTCCGCGGGGGACGGCTCTGCCTTGTCATGCGGCGGAGACGATCACGACCTTGGAGTTCGACAACGTAAAGGATCGCCCCCTTCTCGACATCTGGGCGCATGGAAAGGCCTTCAATGCCTATCGTGGTACAGACTGGATGCCTGACCCGTGCCAGTCCTGTGATCGCAAGGAGAAGGACTGGGGCGGGTGCCGCTGTCAGGCCTTTGCCTGGAACGGTGATGCGGGCACGACGGACCCTGTTTGCTCGAAATCCCCTAAACACGCGGAGATGCGTGCCGCAGCCATGGCCGAAGCCGGACAAGCGTCGGACGGTTTCGAATACCGGATGCCTTGACGGTGCGAAAAGCGTATCGAGACAAGGCTGAAGCCGATACGCGCCGTTTGCAACTTTGCGCGAAGGCGAGACCGGACAAACGATATGTCGGGTCAGACCCGAAATGTTCTCAGTTCAGGCCTTTGTCGCGAATTGTTCCGGCCGCCCGCAACGCCATTTGGCGATCTGCCAGCCAGGATGCCTATTGGCCCATGCCGCGAGCCGTGGCTGCGCCTGCATCAGACAAGTGTAGGGGGTCAGGTTCTGTGCAAACAGCAGGTTTTGTTCCTCGCAAACATTCGGCGAAGACTGAAGGCACGCGACAAACGCTAGGACAATCATCAGTATTCCCTTTCCAAGTCAGATCAGCCAGCATCCCGGCCGCGCAACATTGCGCTTCCGTTGATCTGGCCATCTCCTCCCTGGAAATGCGCTTCCGTCTTTTGGAGCGATATCATCGCTCATATGTCCGGCTGGATGTTCACCGTCGCAGCCAGCTATACACACAGGCTTTTACATAAATACGGTTATGGCAAGCTGAATCAGCGCAACTATGTTGCAGTGCATCAAAGTAGGGCGAATGGAGAGGCAAAGATGAAATCCGGAGTGGTCGTAGTTGCAGTAGCATTGACTGCCTTATTGGGATTCGGGTCTAGCGTTCAAGCGGCCGGTTCAGATGACCCTGAATGGCCGTGCGTGCAACGCAAGATCCCTCACCTTTCTCCCGGTCTGATGTGGGCAGGGCCGCCGATTGAGGAAACTGACTTCAAGGATTGGCGCAAAACCGAAGGCGTGGCGAAACTTGCCCCTATGCTGGCCGTTCGTCGTACAGCACAGGAAGAGGCAGACGCCCTGATCGCCGACTTCGCGGCAGATGCTGGCGCCGACAGGTCCGACAAGCTGCGTCTTCTATTCGCTGGTGCTTTCGCCCTGATTGACCGGGAGCGTTCCCAGATTATACGGGGCATTGGCCGCTACGCAAAGACTCAAACTACGCTGGCCCAAGGAATCGAAGACACACAGAACCAGATCACAACCCTCAGCAACAAGACCGACAAGACCTATGACGACGAAGACCGGATCGAGGAGTTGGAGGACAAGTTGATCTGGGACACCCGCATCTACAAGGATCGCCAGCAATCACTGACTTACGTGTGCGAGACGCCAGTTATCCTCGAGCGCCGGGCGTTTTCCATGGCACGGACGATCATGGGCCTGATGGAATAGCTGACGCTACCCCTCCATCATGCCTGAGGTCGTATAACCACCATCGGCGCCGTAGACATGGCCGGTCACAAAGCTTGCCTCGTCAGAGGCCAGAAAGGCGGCCACGGAAGCGACCTCTTCAGGAGTTCCGAACCTTTTCAGTGGCATGCGCATCATCACGGCCGGACCAGGTTCTTCCGTTGTCGCGACGCGTGTCTTGGTCGGCCCCGGCGCAACGGCGTTCACATTGATCCCGTGCCCGGCCAACTCAATTGCCATGGTTTGGGTCAGATTGATCAGCCCGGCTTTTGACGCACCGTAGGCGGCGCGACCCCTTCCGCCAAAGATACCTGAATTCGACGCGACATTTACAATGCGCCCACCGGCACCCTGATCTACCATAACCCGGGCTGCTGCCTGGCCGCACAGGAACGCGCCGCGCAGGTTAATACCCATCACGCGGTCCCAGAACGCCGACTCCATGGTCAGGAAGGGTTGGCGGTCCATGATCCCGGCATTGCTGACAAGGATATCTACCCCGCCCAGTGTTGCGATCGCGTGATTGATCATGGATTTGACCTGATCGGGGTCCGCAACATCGACGCCAGCCACAGGCGCGCGTCCTGCCGCGCTGCGGGCTGCATCGGGGTCGATATCGGCGAACAGCACATGTGCGCCTTCGGTCTGCAGCCTCTCGGCAATCGCGCGGCCAATCCCGTGCGCAGCACCTGTCACGACTGCCCGCTTGCCTTCCAATCCACGCATATTCCCACTCCTATGAACCGTTTGCTTGAACTTCGGCACTCATTAGGACATTTGCAAAAGGAATGTTCGCGCCATGATAAGCCGAATCCAACTGAGAGAGCCCATGAGCCTTCTGACCGACCGCGCCCGCCTTGCCGAATGGCTCGAGACCATGCCTGTGCGCTGGTTCATCATTGGTGTGATCCTGCTCAACGCGGTGATACTGGGGCTGGAGACTTCCGACGGCGTGATGGACCGGTGGGGTATAATCCTGAAGACACTGGACAAAATCTGTC